>JBEBAV010000120.1:0-11178 GCA_041158725.1 Actinomycetota bacterium | reverse complement strand
GAAGAAGATTTTGAAGAAACAATGAGAGTGGTTGCTGAGGCCCGCTTTGCCACGGCCTTCACGTTCCAGTACTCCAAGCGTCCGGGCACACCTGCTGCTGAGATGGACAACCAAATCCCTAAGGCAGTTGTTCAAGAGCGCTATGAGCGCTTGGTTAAGTTCCAAAATGACATTGCTTGGCAAGAAAACAAAGCACAAATTGGCCGTGAGGTTCATGTGTTGGTTGCCAACGGGGAAGGACGCAAAGATAGCGCGACTGAGCGCATGAGTGGTCGTGCAGAGGATTCTCGCCTCGTTCACTTTGAAGTGACCCCAGGAAGTGAGATTCCGCGTCCGGGGGACATTGTTACGGTCACCATCACTGAAGCAGCACCATTCCATTTGCTGGCTGATGATCCCACCGGTGCACCCTTGAAGGTTCGGAGAACCATCGCAGGAGACGCCTGGGATCGAGAACAAGCAGATAGCTGTGGTGTTCCTTCAACCGGGGGAGCAAAGAACCTAGGCTCAACCTCTATTCCCGTCGTTGGTTTGGGTATGCCAAGCCTTCGCGTTTCTACTGTACCGATCTACGATCTCGACGACGGACAACGCTAGCGTGAGCGAGAAGACCCAAATCCTTGCGATTGTGGGCGCAACAGGAACAGGTAAGTCTGATTTATCCCTGGATGTTTCTGAGGCCTTGATGGCGCAAGGTCAGGGTGTTGAAATTATCAACGCTGATGCCATGCAGCTGTATCGCGGAATGGACATTGGCACAGCCAAACTTCCTTTTGCGCAGCGCCGGGGAATTGCTCACCACATGTTTGATGTGTTGGACGTGACAGATGAAGCAGCGGTTGCGGATTACCAATCACAAGCACGGGCTGTGATTTCTGAGATTAACACTCGCGGCAATCTGGCGATTGTGGTCGGCGGCTCTGGGCTCTATGTCAGTTCTGTTCTGTTCGATTTTGAATTCCCTGGTCACGATGACGCAGTTCGCGCCAAGTTGGAACGTGAGCTGGAAGAGCATGGCCCGGGGGTTATGTTTCAGAAGCTCAAAGAGCTCGCCCCGGATGCTGCCGAGCGTATTGATCAGAAGAACTCTCGACGGGTAGTCAGGGCCCTCGAGGTTCTGGAGGTGACCGGGAGCACTGCTGCGTTAGGGACACTTCCCGAGGATCCTGTTTATTGGCGTCCAACGGTCATCATGGGCTTGGCAGAAGACCGTGAAGTGTTGGTGCAGCGCTTGGACCGTCGTGTTGAGAAGATGTGGGCAGATGGGCTTGTTGACGAAGTTCAGGGCCTTATTCCTAAAGGCATAGAGCGTGGAGTTACTGCGCGCCGTGCGATTGGGTATGCACAAGCTTTGGCACAGTTGTCGGGAGAGATGGCTCAGGCAGACGCTATCGAGGAAACTCAATCCCTTACTCGCCGCTATGCCCGCCGTCAGGTGAGCTGGTTCAAGCGATATGCCGACCTCACATTGCTCCAAGCTGGGAATCAGGGAATCGCTTCCGAGGTTCTCTCCAGGCTGAGCCTTTAAGCTGGACTCATGGCAATATCGCTGCACTTCACAAAGGGCCACGGAACCGGTAATGATTTCGTGCTCTATAGCGACCCAGAAGGCGAGCTCCCTCTCACTGCGAGCCAAATCACTGCGTTGTGTGACCGCCACTTTGGTATTGGTGCTGATGGTGTTATCCGTGCAGTGAAGAGCAGCAAGCTCAACCGCAAACACGAACCAGGCCAGGTCATCGCCGATCCTGCAGGTGCTGCGGCACTTGAGGAAGATTCTGCAGCCGAGTGGTTCATGGATTACTACAACTCCGACGGCTCACTCAGTGAAATGTGTGGCAACGGTATTCGCGTTTATGCGAAGTATCTTCTCGAGACAGGTCTTGCCTCGATCAACCGGGGAGAAACATTAGCCATTGGAACTCGTGCAGGTGTTCGTGACCTTACTGCCCAAGGAACACAGTTCCAGGTTGATATGGGGCGTTGGAGTTTTGACGGCGGTGAGCCAGTGGTGAAAGTTGCTGGTGTTCCTGTGGCTCGCCCCGGTGTTGGAATCAATGTGGGTAATCCTCATGTCATCGCAGCATTCGCCGATGATGAAGAACTTGATGCCGCAGATCTGAGTAGCGCACCACGCCTTGAGCCAGTATTTCCTGAGGGTGCCAATGTTGAGTTAGTTGTTCCTCGCGATCCGCTCGTGAAGGATGGTGTGGGTCACATCCGGATGCGTGTGCACGAACGTGGTTCGGGGGAGACGCTTTCGTGTGGAACAGGTGTCGTGGCAGCTGCACTGGCTACACGTCACTGGGCCGGTGAAGGTGCGCCCCACAACTGGCGCGTGGATGTGCCCGGTGGCACTCTCGCGGTTCGCATGTTCCCCACTGAAGAAGGCGAACACGTAGCCCTCTCGGGCCCTGCTGAACTTGTGTATACCGGAACGATAGAACTGGCCTAATCGACTATGAAAACTCCTTACAAGGCCGTTCTTGGACTGTTCGTGGCCGCGCTCAGCACGGTTTCTCTTTCTGCGTGTGATCAGATCCCCAGTTTGGATGCCTCGGACAAGTCAGCAAACAAGGCAGCCTGTGAACAGGTTGGAAAAACGTGGGAAACCCTTAACACCGCATTAAGTTCTGGAGACATCGCTGGTTTGCCTGCAGCGTTCATCAGTATCCCAACCCAGCTCGACTCTGTTCTCTCTCAAGCAACAGATAAGCAGCTGACGGAAGCTCTGACGGAGCTCAAAAAGAGTGCACAATCGGTTGTTGAAGGAAATCAGCCAGACGTGGGAGCGTTTGTGGCTTCAGGTGTGGGAATTTCAGCCCGCTGTGCCATTTTGGGAGCTTCAGTCAACCTGGAATTGCCCACACTGCCTTAGTTCGTTCGCACAACCTTGATGATGCGGAAACCCTTGCGGGTGTCCTCGCGAGTAGTCGTGTGGGTGGCTTCGAATTGAGTTCCTAGCCACTTCTCGAACGAGTCTGCGCCTAGGTGCTTGGCCACGACAAGATACGCCTCACCATTGACGGACAATCGGGGGAGCCAGGTGTTCATGATCTCGTGGAGCTCTGCCTTTCCCACACGAATAGGTGGGTTTGACCAGATCAGGTCAAAGGTCACTGCCTTGTCTACAGAATCAGGGAGTCCCGCAATGATGTTGGACAGACCTAAACGCGCAGCATTTCTACGGGTCAATTCCACAGCGCGCTCATTGACATCAATCGCATAGACAGTGGCACCCGGGGCCTCTAGACCCAAGGTCAGAGCAATGGGGCCCCAGCCGCAACCTAGATCAAGGAAGTTACCTGATTCTGGTGGTGCGGGGGCGCTGTAGAGGAGCTGTTCTGTCCCTGCGTCTATGTGATCAGGACTGAAAATGCTTCCGGCGGTTTCTACGGTGTAATCACCATGTGCTAATCGCACAGCAATCTCAGTGCTACGAAATTCACCGGCGGGCTGCGCGGAGAAGTAGTGCTCTGTCTTGTTTTCCGTCATCGGTTCTCGTTAGCCAACCGTGACGTTCCAGGAGCCGTCAGCCTTGATCGTGACAACTGCAGGGCCGGCAGAAATAGGACCACGCTGGTCAACCATGCTGGGGGAGTTCACCAGAGTCTGTGACGTAACTGCGGGGCCGAAGAATTCAGTCACGACAATTCCCTGGTTAGGAACAAAAGTCTGTGCGTGGAGCGTGGCAGCTGCGCCGGAGTACAGGTAAACAACGTCACCTGAGGTTGAGCTGGGTGAACTCAGTGGTCCCTGAGGGGCAGATGAGACAGGTGAAATGAGCACAGAGGTGGAAACGTCTTGCGCGGTAGTAATGAGCAATGCGCCTGCTTTGTCATTGCCATAACCGGCTAGACCAAAAGCTACAACACCGTCATAGCTTCCGCCTTGGCTATCGACCAACGTGTCGATCACCACATTGGTTGTTCCTCGAGCAATAATCTCCACCTTGAAGTCGGCACCGTTGAGGTTGGTGGTGTCAATCTTCACGACAGCTGCGGTGATGTTGTCACCAAAGTCCACAACATGCGTGCCGGGAGTGTTGGGGCTGCTAACTGGTGTGAAAGTGCCGTAGGTCTTGTCGGCCCAGGCTGTAACTGGAACCACGGTGGGGCTGGGTGTGGGGCTGGGGCTCGCCGTCTTTGTCGGCGTGGGTGTTGGTGTCGCGGTAGGAGTCACCGTGGGTGTGGGAGTCTTCGTAGGGGTTGCCGTGGGGTGAGGAGTCGGCGTAATGGTGGGAATTCCCGTGTTTGTGGGCCCAGGCTTGGGGGTGCCGTTTGCAACAGCGACGAACGTGATGAGCGCGATCACAATGACAGCGGCAAGAACGCTCACAATGATCCAAGGAAGCTTGGACGTGGTTGCGGGGGTGTTAGGCGTAGACACAAGAACTCCTCATAAAAATGGTCTGCGTCATGACGCAGACCGATATTGAGAGTTTACCGCGTGGTGGCGGGCGCCTCAACGCTGGGGCCTGAGCATCCCTTGGTGGGGCAGCCATCATCTGGTGCCCCTGGGTACATCATGCATCCACCCAAAACAATCTCTCCACGAGCGACTTGTTCAAACGCATCAGGAGCAGGAAAGCCATACACAATGGGCACCAATGCAGCACCACAGTGTGGGCAAGGGGCAAGAGTGTTGGTCATAGCTTCACAATACTGCGACCTAGCTGGGAATGTTTCCCAGCTAGGGGAGATATCTTTGAAGTAATGACTACTGAGTCCACCGACGACATCGTTGACCGCGTCCTTTCTCGTGCTGCGGGAAAAACTGACAAGGCACGGGTTTCCGTGTTTTCTTCCGGCAAAGCCCAAGCTTTAAGCGAGGCATCCGATGTTGAACATGATCACAGTTTTGACGGTGAACAGCAGGACCTCGCAGACCGAATCTCGCTGCGTCGCGTGCAGGGTCTCTCTACTGAGCTCGAAGATGTCACCGAGGTTGAATACCGCCAAGTTCGTTTAGAAAACGTTGTTCTGATTGGTGTCTATCCCAAGGGGCAGGTAGAGGACGGCGAAAACTCTATGCGAGAACTTGCAGCTCTGTGTGAAACAGCAGGTGCCCAGGTTCTTGATGGTGTGATGCAGATGCGTCCCATGCCAGACCCAGCGACCTATTTGGGTAGGGGGAAAACACAAGAACTTCGTGACCTCGTCGCAGCTGTGGGAGCTGACACCGTCGTTGCCGATACCGAACTCGCTCCATCTCAGCGTCGTGCGCTGGAAGATGAGGTGAAGGTCAAAGTCATTGACCGCACCGCGGTCATCCTCGACATCTTCAGTCAGCATGCCAAGAGCCGCGAAGGTAAGGCGCAGGTTGAACTCGCCCAGATGCAATACATGCTTCCCCGCCTGCGTGGATGGGGTGAATCCATGTCTCGCCAAGCTGGTGGTCAGGTCGGTAGTGCCGGTGCAGGTATGGGCTCGCGTGGTCCTGGTGAAACCAAGATTGAATTGGATCGTCGCCGCATCAACACCCGCATGGCCAAGCTGCGCAAGCAAATAGAAGCTATGAAGCCTGCACGCGATACGAAGCGTGCGAACCGTAAGCGCAATGCTGTTCCCTCAGTGGCAATCACCGGTTACACCAATGCAGGTAAGTCTTCACTACTCAACCGCATCACGCGCGCTGGGGTTCTGGTTGAGAATGCACTTTTTGCCACCTTGGATGCCACCGTGCGCCAAGCGCAAACCGAGGATGGCCGTAATTACACCCTGGTAGACACTGTTGGGTTTGTTCGAAACCTCCCACACCAATTAGTTGAGGCTTTCCGATCCACCATCGAAGAGGTGGCGGATGCCGACCTCATCGTGCACGTGGTGGACGCATCACATCCCGACCCTGCCTCACAGATTCGGACTGTGCGAGACGTCATTGGCGAAGCCAATGCTTCAGATATTCCGGAACAGATTGTGTTCAATAAGTGTGATTTGATCGACGACAACACCCGGTTGCTACTTCGAGGCCTTGAACCCTCTGCGATCTTTGCCTCAGCCAGAACAGGTGAAGGTATTGAGGAAGTTTTGCGGGTCATTGCCGACCGAATCCCCACTCCTGATGTTCCGCTGAACCTGCTGGTTCCCTATGACCGTGGCGATATCGTGTCTGCTCTCCACGCCAAGGCAGTGGTCGACTCAACTGAGTATGACGAAGCGGGGACACGGATGCATGTTCGGGTCAAGGATGCTGACCTGCCTCAGTTTGAAGAATTTCTCTCCGCTGAGGTCATAGAACCTTAAATTCCTTCAGCTGGGCTGAAAGTCCCGCGCCATCAGGGGCATAAACCCAGGGCGCATCTCCGGCCTGAATGTGTTCCTCTGCCTTTTTGCGTCCACCGGCCAGAACTGCTTCACCGTTTGAGAGCTGACGTATAGCGACAGCTTTCACACTTGCGGGGTATTCCTTTTCAAAGGCGGCATAAATGGCCTCGTCATGTTGACCATCATCTCCGACGAGAATCCACTTAATGTGAGGAAACTCGCTGGCGAGGCGTCGCAACTGTGTTTCTTTGTGTGCACGTCCCGAGCGGAACATGCGGTCATGAGTGGGGCCCCAGTCGGTAAGGAGCAAAGTTCCTTTGGGGTAAAGGTTTCGACCGAGGAATCTTCTCAGGGTGGGGGCAACGTTCCACGCACCTGTGGAGAGATACACCACTGGCATGTCTTCCTGGATTGCCGCTATACGTGACAGGAACACCGCCATGCCGGGAGTGGGAACGCGGGCGTGCTCATCGAGGACGAAAGAGTTCCATGCTGCCAAGAATGGTCGGGGCAGGGCCGTGACCATGACCGTGTCATCAACGTCGGAGACTAAACCTAAGGTGACCTTGGGTGAAATGACATGAATGCTCGCCTCGGCTGCCTCAGAGCCTTCGGCTTGAATCTGGACGGTGTGCATTCCCGGTGTGAGTTTCATGGGAATCTGCACATCCACGACGCCACCGCGGTCTGCTTTCACAACAGTGGAGACCCCCTCAATGGTGATGGTGACAGTGACCTCATTGATGGGAATAGCGGTGAAGGATCGCCAGCCTCGCACGCTCTCTGAACGCTTTTTCATTTTGCGTGCGGCACGTGAACCAGGGCGAGGATTACGGGTCAAAAGCACGCGGGAAAGCACTCGGACCCACTCGGTGGAACCATACCCGGGGTAGGGCACAACAGTGACTGCATAACCTCGTTTGCGTGCTCGCTTTTCGCGGTATGCGTGGAACCGGTCCTCGATACGTGCTGCCCGGTGCATGACATCTTGAGTCAGCTCGGCAGCGCTCGAGGGCTTGCTGTTCTTCACGTCTCCCAGTTTGGCAGAGTTTAGGAACCCAGAGGGTTCTCTACTGTTCGAGGGTCGTGATCACCAGGGACTTCCATGTATTTCTCTTGAGTTTTTTCAACACGCTTCTTGATCAGTGCAACCGCGATGATGATGGCGAGCACAATTCCGAGGAACACGAAGCCTGCCCATTCATATTTTGCTGCAAAGGCTTCATATTGGTCTTTGAGAACAGCGGCCAAGGTGACATAGACGAATGTCCAGATGATGCAGGCAGCAGTGGTCCAGGCGATGAAGGTGCGGTATTTCATCTTCGTCATGCCCACAGTCAGAGGAATCAACGAGTGGAGGACCGGCAAGAATCGGCTCATAAACACGGCAATACCGCCACGGCGGTCAATGTAGTTTTCGGCTTGTTCCCATCGGTGTGGTCCAAGTTTTCTACCCAGCCAGCTTCGTCGAATATGGGGACCAAAGAACTTCCCCACAAAGAACCCAATGGTTTCCCCGGTGAGCGAGCCCACAATCACCATCACGATCATGAAGATGTATTCCTGAATGTTGGTAATCGCTGTGCTGGAAATAAGCACAATCGTGTCACCCGGAATAACGAGACCAACGAGGAATGACGTTTCAAGCAAGATGAACAGCGACGACAACAAAGTTCGAGTGACTGGGTCCACGGAGGCAACTGCAGATAGCAGGTTGTTGATGATCTCGTTCATCAGGCCTCCGGCAGTTTCTGCGCCAGTAAGTCGTACTGCTGACGCCAGTGAGAAAGTCGGTCGCTATTCAGAACTAACGATGGCCCATTAACCCAAGAATTTACTGAACGTATGCCGTGAAGAGCATTTAAGGCATAGAGCTCAACGCCCTCTAGATCGGCAGGGGTTGCCCACGTTTGTTTAATCGTGATGCCGCCTTGGAAAGCAAGGTCTTTCATCACAGCAACAGTCACACTGTCGACCCGGACAGCCTCTGCAGGGGGGAGGTGGAGGTTTCCTTCTGTGAACCACACCAGGCATGTTGTTGAACCATCAACAATGCGCCCCTGAGCATCGAGAATGACGGCGTCATCAGCTCCTTGTTGCTGAACCTGAGAACGAAGATCATTCAACACTGGGATATCTGGACCCTTGATGCCGGGTTCCACGCGTGGGTCGCATAGGGCTGTTGCCAAGACAATGGTGTCGTGAAGTGGAGGGGCAGGGCGGATGAGTAATTCCAATTCACCCCGCTCAGTGAGGTCGATCCGAGGAAACCAGACACCCTCACGGGGAAGTGCGGCAGTTACCGCCTTGAGGAACGTATCCACAGGCCTGACCAGGCCTTGAAACTCTGCTGATGAGGCAAAGCGGGCAAGGTGACGCTCAAAGCCGACGACGTTACCTTCGTTGAGGAGGAAAGAATCGGCAACATAAAGCGGAATTTCGGGCGCACCGGAGACGTCTACTAGTTCGCTGCCATTCCAGCGGAAACGTAAGACACCCACAGCCCTAGGCTAGTACGGTGACCAGGCAAGTTCAGCGCATCCGGATGTCGCAGTGGGTAGACCCATCTGCTGCCTATGTGGCGCTTGCAGCCGAAAAATCCCGAGCAATATGGTTGGATGCCGGCCCACATGCCACCGCAGGCTTCTCCTATGTCAGCATTCCTACTGATCAGACGCTGACAGAAAATGTTTCTGCCGGCGATGTGACCATTTTTGAGAAACTGCGTTCCGCACTTGAGGCAGACGCGGCAATAGACACTTCTTCTGTTCGTGACGGCGGGTTTAGCCTCGGCTGGGTGGGATGGCTTGGCTATGAACTGGCTGCCCACACAGCAGGGGTTCCCACTTCAGATGCGTCAACTCCGGATGCTTTGTTCGTGTATGTGAACTGGGCGCTGGAGTTTGATCACGAGCTCGGCACACTCGACCTCCTCGTTTTAGGAACCCACCAAGAAGCCCACACTCTTCATGCAAACCTGAGCAAAGCTCTCGAAAACGTTCTTGTTCCGGAGGTTCAGGAATCCGTTCCTGACTCCTCAGTCGCTGTGAACTGGAGGCATTCACCTGCGAAATATCTGCAGTTGGTTCAACAGTGTCTTGACGCCATCACTGCAGGGGATGCGTATCAACTGTGTCTCACGAACGAAGTTCAAGTCTTAGGAAACTTTGATCCCCTAGAGATTTATCTGCGACTCAGGGACACAAACCCAAGCCATCACGGCGGACTTATCCTGGTTGACGACCTCGCACTGCTCTCAAGCAGTCCCGAGATTTTTCTGACCGTAGACCCAGAAGGTCACATCACCACCAAACCCATCAAAGGAACCAGGAAAAGGGGTGGGGATGGAGCGCACGATGCTGCGCTGGCCGAGGAGCTACTTTCTAGCGAAAAAGAGCGCGCAGAGAACCTGATGATTGTCGATCTGATGCGTAACGATGTGGGAAGGGTTTCTCAGCTGGGCACTGTCCAGGTGGATTCGTTGCTTGAAATTGAAACCTATGAGCACGTGCACCAATTGGTGTCCACCGTCTCTGCAGACTTGGCTCCCGGCTTGAGCGCAGTGGATGCATTGGAAGCATGTTTTCCTGCCGGCTCGATGACAGGGGCGCCCAAGATCAGCGCCATGACCATCTTGCATGGCCTTGAAGAGGGTCCTCGCGGAATTTATTCCGGGGCTTTTGGATATCTCGGAATTGATGGAGCTGCCAACCTAGCCATGGTTATTCGCAGTATCGTTCTCACCCCCACCGGCGCATCTATTGGCACGGGCGGTGGCATTACAAGCGGTTCTGTGCCGAGAGCAGAACTCGAAGAGACCTGGGTGAAGGTTGCACCCCTGCTGAAGGCATTAGGGGTCTCTCCAAACGAGTATTCTTAGAAGGATGTCTGAGAACGAGGGCGCGACCTATAACTTCGCGGAAATACAAGAAAAATGGCTTCCTATCTGGGATGAGATTCAGCCATTCCGCTCTGACGACCCCACCGACGAGCGTCCACGCAAGTATGTGCTGGATATGTTCCCTTACCCCTCTGGTGACCTGCACATGGGTCACGCAGAGGCATATGCACTCGGCGATGTGATTGCCCGATACTGGCGTCACCGTGACCACAATGTTCTTCACCCCATCGGTTGGGACTCGTTTGGTCTTCCCGCGGAAAACGCCGCTATCAAGCGTGGCCTCAACCCTGTGACATGGACTTACGACAACATCGACCAGCAGAAGCGCTCTATGCGTCGTTACGCCACCAGCTTTGACTGGTCGCGTGTGATCCACACGTCAGACCCTGAGTACTACAAGTGGAACCAGTGGCTGTTCCTGCAGATGTATAAGAAGGGCCTTGCTTACCGCAAGGACAGCTGGGTCAACTGGGATCCCGTAGACCAGACCGTTCTAGCCAATGAGCAGGTTATGCCTGATGGCACCTCGGAGCGTTCAGGCGCCATCGTGGTGAAGAAGAAGCTCACCCAGTGGTATTTCCGCATTACCGAGTACGCAGACCGCCTGTTGGATGACCTCGACACCTTGGAAGGCCAGTGGCCTGCCAAGGTTCTCACCATGCAGCGCAACTGGATTGGTCGCTCAATTGGTGCTGACGTGGACTTCGTTATTGAAGGCCGCGAGAAGCCTGTGACTGTTTTCACCACCCGTCCAGACACCCTACATGGCGCAACCTTCATGGTTGTTGCTCCTGATGCAGATCTCGCTTCCGAGCTGGCTGCGGGCGCAACTCCAGAGATTCAGGCAGCTTTTGCCGACTACCTCACCGAGGTTCAGAAGGCCACTGAAATTGAGCGTCAGGCAACTGATCGCCCCAAGACTGGTGTCTTCCTGGGTCGTTACGCCATCAACCCGGTCAACGGCGAACGCTTGCCCATCTGGGCTGCGGACTATGTCCTTGCTGACTACGG
>JBEBAV010000119.1:0-5164 GCA_041158725.1 Actinomycetota bacterium | reverse complement strand
GTGTGCTCTTCCGATCTGCATTAGTGGTGGAATTTTCGAACTCGTAATCTACGTTCGGATTCGTCGAAGTAGCTTGTGCAGGAGTGGCAACTGATAGCGCAACAAAAGAAGTAATTGCTGCTACCACTAAAAATTTTTTGAACACCTTCTGCATTTCTTAAATCTAGCAGTTTGAGGTTTTCAACCATTTCTATCCCAGCTAGTACCCAGCTCACTCCCAGAGAAAATTCCTAAACTTCACCTATGGGATTTCTAGACAGACTCTTTGGAACCAACACCGACGACGAATACCGTCGAGCAACCGAGCAAGTGCGCCACGCATCTGCCGCACGATCTGACGACGAAATAGCTGTCGAGCGTTACCGCTATCTACTTCGCACTGCTTCACCTGAAGCAATCGAACAGGTCCACGAAGAAGCTTTCTCCAAGCTGACCCCCGAGCAGCGCAAGATGCTCTTTGCACAGCTCAGTGCAGACGCACCTGCCGGTGATGCTCCGGTAAGTGACGATCCTCGCGCTCTCGCTGTTTCAGCTACCCGTTCAGAAATGCGCCAACCTGGAACCATGGAACGTGCTCTGGGCCAAGCAGGAAACAACGGTCCCGGTTTCGGTTCCATGTTTGCCAGCTCCCTGTTGGGTAGCGTGGCCGGCTATGTCATTGCTTCAACCCTGATGAGCGCATTTATGCCCATGGACATGGGTGGTGACTTAGCTAGTGACGGTTCTGCAGATACTGGCGCAGATACCGGTGCTGATTTTGGTGGCGCTGAAACTATCTCCGCTGACGGTGGTGGATTCGGAGACCCCGGTTTCGGAGATGCCGGTTTTGGTGACTTTGGAGACTTTGGTTTCTAGCCAACCAGCAAGATTGCTGCCAAGAACAAGAAAATCAGAATGAAAATGGTCGGCGTGACAAATCGAACAACGTTCAACCACTTCGCTGACTTCACTGCTTGACGAGTTGCAGCTGAAGGGTTCTTCAGTTGTGCAAGATCCTGCGCTACTGCCATGGCTTCTGTTGCACTGGAATATTGCACGAGTGCGCCAAGAATTCCTGATGCGAGCAAAATACCCAGAGTTGCCAGACTCAAGAACAGCGGGCCACCAGCCAGACCTAAAGTAATCAGTCCCACCGTGACAATGAGTAAGAAGGTGGGAGCGAATTGTGAGACCACAATCTGCTGGCGGTTCTTGTTCCACAGTTCGAGAAGTTCGCGTTCAGTCATGCCCACATCTTATGACTGAGCAGCATCGGTTTCCGGGATAAACTTGCACTACCGCGCACATCCCGGAAGCCTCCAGCTGCGTTGAAAGTCCTTTCATTCTGGAGAATATGTTGAACCTGTCCCGCGCCCTTCTTTCAGCTGCTGTAACCGCAAGCACTCTTCTTCTCGTTGGCTGTGCTTCTGCTACCCCATCTGGAACCGCTGAATCTTCGGCGTGTAACGGAGTTGAGGTTGTTGTGAACTTTGGTGTTCTCGATGGAACAAATAGTTCACAGTGCATCGAGATTGCTGGTGAATCTGCCAAGGCTATTGACGTTGTGCACGATGCGGGGTTCTCCACTGAGGGAACTGCGACCTACGGTGACGCAATTGTCTGCCGGGTGAACGGTCTGCCCTCGCCAACTGAACCTGTAGTGGTTCCTGGTCAGGCGGAGTTCATCGAATCCTGCGCTGACATGCCCCCTGCTTACGCATACTGGGCGCTGTGGCAGAAGACCTCCGACGCTGCAGCGTGGGACTACGCCCAGGCAGGACTGGGTGATCTGACCGTGAAGAAGAGTGAATCTCTTGGTCTTGTCTTCACTACCGGTGACAGCACTCCCTCTCCCGTAGTCGAATGACCTCACACAGCCGCGGACGTTGGACACCCTTTTGGGTGAGCCTGACGTTCGCTGCTGTCTTCATTGCTCTGCGTATTTTTTACCGCCTGTTTTTTGGCAGCTTCAGTTGGCAGGCAATTGGCCAAGCCGCTTCGCTTGCGTTCCCATTTGCCCTCATCATTGTGATCTGCGGTTTCTTGAGCGCAGTTGTTGATGTGCGCAAACTATTGCCGTCCATGTCTGTGCTTCGCTACGGACGCTCGGTCGGAACTGCACTAGCTATCGCCCTCTCGAGTTACCCCACCCTGATTCACCAAGTGAAGCAACTCGATGGGGCTCGCAAACTTCGCAAGATGAGCTCTCGTTCAGCTTTCCTCGTTCCGCTGCTTGAGCACACCATCGAGCGCGCCGTGGCTCTGGCTGCCGCCATGGATTTGCGAGGCTTCGGAACACGTTCACACTCAACAGCAGATCCTGGCGACATCACTTTCACGAACTTTTCTCTGAGTTTTACCAACACAGTGGTGCTTCGAGATGTGAATCTCACTGTGCCCGCTGGCTCACTCACCGTTATTGCTGCTCAGACAGGTTCAGGAAAAACCGCCCTGCTTGAATCCATTGCTGGACTGTCTCAGCACTTCCACAAGGGGAATGTTGAAGGGTCGCTCTTCATTGGAAAGATTGATCGAAGCACAGTTGCACCCCGCGAAACAGCAGGGTTGATTGGTTTTGTCTCGCAAGATGTTCGACTCGGCTTCGCTGCAGCAACTGCCCGAGAAGAGCTTGAGTTTGGTCTGCGCGTTACCGGACACAGCCGAGCCACAGCACAATCGCGCGCCGGTGAACTCATCGACCAGTTCTCTCTAACTCCTTTTGCTGATCTGTCCATCGAGTTACTTTCCTCAGGTGAGGCAACTCGTGTGGCAATTGCTGCTGCTCTTGCTCAACAGCCACAGATCCTGTTACTTGATGAACCACTTGCAGATCTCGATCAGAGCTCACGCACAGAATTGATCACCCTTCTGCAGGATCTGCACACCACCACAGCGACGACGATTGTGATTGCCGAACATCACACCGCTGGTTTAGAGGCTCTCGACCCCACCTGGTTAACTCTTGTTTCTGGTGTTGTGAAACTAGGCCGCTACACACCAGCACCGCTTTCTTCCCCTCCTCGCACCAGCGCGGTTGTTGGCTCTGATGAGATTTTGCAGGTAAGCAACCTGAGCTTCTCTCACGGAACCCGGAACATCTTTACAGACGTTTCTGTCACCGCTCATGTGGGTGAAGTCATTGCAATTACTGGAGCAAATGGCGTTGGCAAATCAACTCTGCTTTCTCAACTTGCCCTGACCTACCCGGCACAAACTGTTCTCGTTCCAGAACTCGTGAGCTCACTGTTCATTGCAGAAACCTTGGAAGAAGAGCTTTTACGTGCAGATGACATCGCATGTGTTTCAGGCACCGGCCTGACCGCTCTCACTTTCTGGTCCATTATGGGCAGAGAAGAATCAGTTGAGCTGCTGGGCACCCATCCGCGTGACCTCTCGGCAGGAACACAGCTTGCGTTAGCAATAGCCCTGCAATTGTCCTGGAAACCACAGGTCATCTTGATTGATGAGCCAACCCGTGGGCTGGATTCACCTTCTCGTGAAGCGATGGCTGAAGTTCTGCGTTGCGTTGCTGAAACGGGAACTGCTGTCATCGTGGCTAGCCACGATGACGTTTTCGTTACTGATCTGGGTTGCCGTGTACTCAATATGCACAACGGAGTCCTCACACCCATGGCGGTAAAAGCATGATTGCTCGACTGAATTTCCGAACTGTTTATGTGGTCAGTGCAACGCTATTGGCGGCAAGTGCTTTTGCCTGGCCACTGTTTGCCACTGCACTGCCCACGCAGGCCCAGGCAGCTTTTCCTGTGGTGGTCTTTGCTTTAGTTCCAGCTTTGCTGGTTGTTATTTCGCTGCTCCTTGATGGGGCGGTCTCTAGTTCGAAGACATTGGCTCTGCTTGGGCTGTTGGCAGCTGTGGGCGCAGCGGTTCGCATTGCCAGCACAGGGGTGGGTGGCTTTGAAGCCGTCTTCATCATCCTGATTTTGGGCGGCCGCGCCTATGGCGCACGCTTTGGTTTCCTTCTCGGCATGCTCACTATTGCCCTCTCCTCCATTCTCTGGGGCGGTTTTGGTCCATGGACTGCCTTTCAGATGTTTGCAGCAGGTTGGGTTGGTGCAGGTGCTGGATTGTTGCCGGGCAAAATCACGGGGACAGCAGATAGAGCAGCACGTCGCCGAGAGATCACCTGGCTCATTGCCTACGGCATTCTTGCGTCTTATCTTTTTGGCGCCATCATGAACCTGTGGTTCTGGCCTTTTGGAGTGGGCCCTGAAACTTCGATTAGTTACCTTCCCCAGGGAACACTGGCTGAGAACCTGGGTCGCTTCGGTGTCTACACGCTCATGACCTCAACCCTCACCTGGGACACTGTGCGAGCTGTAACAACAGGTGTCGGGCTAGCCCTGATTGGTGTTCCCGCGCTCAAGGCACTTCGGAGAGCAAAGCTCTAACAGGCCGTGAAGCTTTAGATGTAGACAGCTTCTTCGAGGACCTGCGCATCTGCGATGGGGTGGAGTCCATCTCTGTTCACTACATTGACGAATCTGCGAAGTACGAGTTCCATTTCAGTAGCGAATTGCACAAGGTCGAAGTAGGTAGCACTGGGGTTAGGCCCCACGAGCATGTCTAGTGCGTCATCTTCGCCCAAAGAATCCGTCAATGCGGGGCCAAAGATAGCCAAATCGTCAATGTTATTCATGGCTGCAAGTTTGTGAAGTACTTCACTCATCTCACCGAGAGCTTCCATGCTCACATTGCCTGCGCCGCCTTGAAGTACCCTTCGGCCGGCCATGTATTCCTTGTAGGGAACTATGACCGCCTCAGGTTTGCGGTGTGCACCCAAAACCACAGGAAGAGCATTCGGATCTGCCCGAAAGGTCTTCAGAATCTTCGAAAAGTTCTCACGTGCATCGGCGACGCTGACGATGACGTCGGGATTTGAGTACCACACAGTGATACTTTACTAAATTTGTACATAATTTTGTGTATTTATTATGTACATATTTTTCATTATGGTTTTGGGCACACCAATCAGCCCTTTCGGGCAGGGTATTTCTCGAACTACTTCAAACTAAACGGAGAAGTATTTAGCTTCAGGGTGGTGGAAAACAAGAGCGTCCGTAGACTGCTCTGGGTGAAGCTGCAGTTCCTCAGAAAGCTCAACACCCACGCGTTCGGGGCGAAGCAGCTCAACAACCTTCTTGCGATCTTCCATATCTGGGCA
>JBEBAV010000118.1:0-7054 GCA_041158725.1 Actinomycetota bacterium | reverse complement strand
GGTGTTCGCGACCTCGTCGCAGCACGTGCTGGACGCCCCGTGACCTTCGGTTGGGGACCACGATTCCTGCACTCCACCGGCCAGTTTCACAAGGGCGGTCCAGCAGTTGGTGTGTTCATTCAGATCCTCCAGGCACCAGACGGTGACGTTGTCATTCCTGAGCGCCCCTTCAGCTTCGGACAGCTCATTGCTGCCCAGGCCGCTGGTGATGCACATGTTCTGGCAGACCACGGTCGTCCCGTACTGACTCTCACCTTGACGAACCCCAACACTGAACTCGAACACCTGTTCGCAGCCTTCAACTAAAGGATTTTCATGTCACCTGTTGACATCACTCCGGAGAACAACCCTCTCCGCGTTGCCGAAGACCGTCGACTGAACCGCATCGCAGGCCCCTGTGGCCTAGTGCTGTTCGGTGTTACCGGTGACTTGGCACGCAAGAAGCTCATGCCTGCTGTGTATGACCTGGCTAACCGTGGCCTCCTTCCTCCTGGTTTTGCACTCGTGGGCTTTGCCCGCCGCGACTGGGAAGACGAAGACTTCGCACAAATTGTGCACGACTCGGTCAAGCAATACGCCCGCACCGAATTCCGCGAGGAAGTCTGGGACCAGCTCGCTAAGGGTATTCGTTTCGTTCAGGGTGAATTCAACGATGACAAGGCGTTTGATCGTCTGAAGAAGACCATCGCTGAGCTGGATGAGAAGCGCGGAACCATGGGTAACCATGCGTTCTATCTCTCTGTTCCTCCACGTTCATTCCCTGAGGTTGTTTCACAGCTCAAGCGCGCAGGACTGGCTGAAGAAGTTGAAGGACAGTGGCGTCGCGTTGTCATTGAGAAGCCCTTTGGTAGTGACCTCAAGACTGCTCGTGAACTGAACAAGGTAGTCGAATCTGTCTTCCCGGCAGACTCGATTTTCCGCATCGACCACTACCTCGGTAAAGAAACAGTTCAGAACATCCTGGCTCTTCGCTTTGCCAACCAGCTGTTCGAACCCCTCTGGAACGCTGAGCACGTCGACCACGTGCAGATCACCATGGCTGAAGACATCGGTGTGGGTGGCCGTGCTGGCTACTACGACGGCATTGGTGCTGCCCGTGACGTGATTCAGAACCACCTTTTGCAGCTCTTGGCCCTCACCGCGATGGAAGAACCCATCTCCTTTAACGCAGAAGATCTTCGTGCAGAGAAAGAAAAGGTTCTCGCCGCTGTTCGCCTGCCTGAAAACCTGGCTGAATCCACTGCCCGTGGTCAATACGCCAGCGGTTGGCAAGGTGGCGAGGAAGTTGTTGGCTTCCTCGACGAAGAGGGCATGAACCCCCAGTCCGTGACCGAAACCTACGCCGCGATGCGTCTCGACATCGGTACTCGTCGCTGGGCTGGTGTTCCCTTCTACCTGCGCGCGGGTAAGCGCCTAGGTCGCCGCGTGACAGAAATTGCCGTCGTGTTCAAGCGAGCACCCCAATATTTGTTCGCTGACCACCAGACCTCAGCACTCGGTCAGAACGCTCTTGTGATCCGTGTTCAGCCCGATGAAGGTGTGACCATCCGCTTCGGCTCCAAGGTTCCAGGTGCGGGCATGCAGGTGCGCGATGTGACCATGGACTTCGGCTATGGCCACGCTTTTACCGAAGCTAGTCCTGAAGCTTATGAGCGCCTCATTCTCGACGTTCTTCTCGGAGATCCTCCCCTATTCCCCCGCCACGAAGAGGTAGAGCTCAGCTGGAAGATTCTTGACCCGATTGAAGAATTCTGGGAAACCCAAGGCCAACCAGAGCAATATGCTCCAGGAACCTGGGGTCCCGCCTCTGCTGATGCACTCATGGCCCGTGACGGCCGCGTTTGGAGACGTCCATGATCCTCGAACTCCCCGACACCACCACCGCGAAAGTTGCCAAAGAACTGGTCAACCTCCGCGAAGAGGGCGGCGCAGTTGCGCTTGGTCGCGTGCTCACCCTTCTCATCTCCACCACTATCGGTGATGAGGAAGAAGCCATTGCGGCAGCAAACGAGGCTTCTCGCGAACACCCCATGCGCGTGATTGTGCTCTCCGTTATTGAGCCTGAACGCTCGATTTCTAACCGTCTCGACGCGGAAGTTCGCGTCGGCGGTGACGCAGGGGCCAGTGAGGTTATTGTGCTTCGCGCCTATGGCCAGGCAGGTTCGGACCAACAAGGTCTTGTCACTGGTCTGCTGCTACCCGACACACCTGTCGTGGCCTGGTGGCCTGGCTCTGCACCCGAGAAGGTATCTGAATCTCCCCTGGGCAAGATAGCGCAGTGCAGAATTACAGATGCCGCTTCACAAAGCGACCCCATTGCAGCACTGTCTGATTTGTCAAAGACCTATGCTCCTGGAGACGCTGACTTCGCCTGGACTCGACTGACGCTGTGGCGCACACAGCTCGCTGCTGTGTTAGATCAGCCCCCTTACGAGCCCATCACTGAAGCACACGTCACCTCCACCCCCGACTTCCCTTCCGCAAAGATGCTGGCAGCATGGCTGCAACTGCAGCTGGGTGTTCCTGTCTCGTGCGATCTCACTCACACAGGACTGAGCTGGGGCGGCATTCATGGCGTTCGCTTGGTTCGCCCCTCAGGTGACATTGAGCTCACCCGTATTGAGCCCTCTGTTGCACGCCTCAAGCAACCCAATCAGCCCACCCACGACATCGCGATGCCTCGCAGAAGCCTGCGTGACTGTTTGGCTGAGGAATTACGCCGCCTTGACCCCGATGAGGTCTATGGTCGCGTTGTGACCGAGGGTCTTCCTCAGATCAGCGTGCACGCATAATGAGCGAGGAAACCACGCTCGAAGCGTATGCAAACAAACAAGAACTTATTGACAACATCGATGAAATCTTCGAAGAAACCGTCAAAGAACTCTTGGTTGAACAGCCCACCGTTCACGTGGTGCTAACCGGCGGAACAGTCGGTATTGCACTTCTGGAAAACATCGACCCCAGCAACAAACTCGACTGGTCTCGTATCCACTTGTGGTGGGGCGATGAGCGCTTTGTTCCTGCCGGCCACGCAGATCGCAATGAGGGTCAGGCAACAGCCGCCCTCATCCACCGCTTGCCCATCCCCGCGGAGAATGTTCACCGTATGCCCGCCTCTGATGCAGGACTGTCCCTGGACGAGGCTGTGGACGCCTATGACGACGAACTGGCCAAGTTTTGGCCAGAACTTCCTGAGTTCGACATCACCTTCTTGGGTGTCGGCCCCGATGCCCACATCGCGAGTTTGTTTCCCGGGCTTGAAGGTATTGAGGTGGATGATCGCGCTGTCATCGCCGTGCGCAACTCCCCCAAGCCCCCTGCCGAACGCATCAGTTTGACGCTTCCAGCCCTCAACAACTCCAAGAACGTCTGGGTTGTCGCCTCCGGCGAAGACAAGGCAGATGCAATCTATGCCGCATTCACTTCTGATAACACTTCAGAAGCGCCTGTGAGCGCCGTTGAGGGCATCGAAGAAACGGTGTTCTTTACCGACGTGGCAGCAGCAGCTCGCCTCATTGACGAAGACTAGTTAGCGCAGCCTGCTTGAGGCAGGGATGTGGAGAGCACCGTCACGGTAGCTCACACCCTCGAGGTTTTTTACAACGATTTCCACGTCCGTATCCAGCGCAACCTGAGTCACACCAATGACCTGAGCAGCACCTGCAGAAAGCCCTGCCTGAATACCTGCAGCAGCATCTTCAAAGACGATGCACTCCCCTGCACTTAATCCCAGGTTTTGTGCACCACGCTGATAGGGATCTGGGTGGGGTTTGCCACGTTCAACATCCTCGGATGACACCAGCTCTGCCGGGACAGGTAAACCGGCAGCACGCAGGCGTGCAGCACCCAATCGAGGGTTTGCTGAAGTGCACACCGTCCACATTCCTGGAGTCAACGAGGTCAGTAGCTCCACGGCACCAGGCAATGGCCGGGTGAGATGTGCAGAATCTTGCTCGAGCTGATGGATATAGGCAACAGCCTCGTCATAGCGACCCTGTTCAACGTGTCTGCGAACCATGTCCTCAGCACGTATGCCCGCATTAGAGCGATCACTCCAGTCAAAGTTGGGAGCATATTTTGCTGACCATTTATCCCAGGCATCAACGGCAGCACCGTGGCTGTCCACGAGTACTCCGTCGTTGTCGAAGAGTAAACCAGCTACTGGAATCACAAGATCCGACATCGCGACACTTTCTGGTTTGAGGATAGAAAAATATAGCCCCTGATTCCTCAGGGGCTATATCAAGAATTACTTGGTGGGCTTGACCGTTCCGCGGCGAACGCGGAGCTGGTGAAGAGCATCCTCGAGGATCTGCTCGGCCTCTTCTTCGGTGCGACGTTCCTTCACATAAGCAAGGTGAGTCTTATAAGGCTCTAGCTTTGCCAGCTCTGGTGGGTTTTCTTTGTCGCGACCTGCAGGAAGACCAGACTGTGGGCAGTCGATGATCTCAGGAATTTCTTCCTCAGGCAGGTTTGCTGCGAAGTAACGTACTGTCTCGTTACCGAGAGCATCCCAGTAAGAGATAGCAATACGCTCTGCGTGAATACCGTGATCTTGTTCACCCATGGGTCCTGCGCCAACGCGCGAGCCACGGATTGCACTTCCTCCGGATGCCATAGTTATGCTCCTTGGAACTTCGTGATGAGGCCGAGCAGGATGATGCAAACAATCCAAACCAGGCCCAAAATGATGGTGATGCGGTTGAGGTTACGTTCAGCCACACCAGAGGAACCCAGAGTTGAGCTCATGCCGCCACCGAACATGTCGGAGACGCCACCACCGCGACCCTTGTGAAGGAGGATCAGCAGGGTGAGGAGCAGGCTCGTGATGCCGAGCAGCACCTGCAGAACAATCTGAAGAATTTCCATGAGTTCAGTCTACCCGACTAGATAACGTGCTTCTGGAAACGAGCAATGCTGGAGAACTCAGCAACATCCAGGCTTGCACCACCGACGAGAGCGCCGTCGATGTTGGGCTGACGCATGAAACCTGCAATGTTGTTGGCCTTGACCGAACCACCGTAGAGGATGCGGGTGCGCTGAGCCGCAGCATCACCGAGTACGTCACCCAGAGCCACACGAATCGCAGCACACACCGCTTCTGCCTGCTCTTCAGTGGCAACCTTGCCGGTACCAATAGCCCAGACAGGCTCATAGGCAATGACGATGTCAGCATCTTGAGAAACACCCTCGAGTGCCTTCTTCAGCTGCGCAACGGGAACTGCGGAAGGACCGAATTCTTCAAGTTCTGCTTCTGTCTCACCAACACACAGCACAGGAACCACACCGTGCTTGAGAGCTGCTTTGACCTTGTTGCCCACAATCTCATCGGTTTCACCGTGGTACTGGCGACGCTCTGAGTGACCAATGATGACATAGGAGCACCCCAGTGCCTTGAGGAATCCACCAGGAATCTCACCGGTGTAGGCGCCGGAGTCGTGCATAGAGACATCCTGTGCACCATAAGCAAGCTCGAGCTTGTCAGCTTCAACCAAGTTCTGCACCGAGCGAATGTCGGTGAAGGGTGGGAAGACAGATACTTCAACGTCGGTGTACTTGTGACCGGCATCCTTGAGGGTCCATGCCAGCTTTTGTACGAAAGCAATTGCCTGGAGGTGATCCAGGTTCATCTTCCAGTTACCCGCGATAAGCGGGGTACGAGTGTTTACCATCCGAGGACCTCCAGGCCAGGCAGACGCTTACCCTCGAGGAATTCGAGGCTAGCTCCACCACCGGTTGAAATGTGACCGAACTGGTCATCAGCGAAACCAAGAATGCGCACAGCAGCAGCAGAGTCGCCACCACCAACAACACTCAAGCCATCAACTTCAGTCAATGCCTGAGCAATTGCGCGAGTGCCTTCTGCGAAGGCAGGAATTTCAAATACGCCTGCAGGACCATTCCAGAACACCGTCTTGGATGCCTTGATCTGCGCTGCAAATGCCTTGCCCGTTTCTGGACCAATATCCAGACCCATACCGGTTGAACCAAATGCGGTGTCTTCGAGGGCATCTGCGGGAGCAACGACGTGCTCAGCATCGGCACCAAACTTGCTCGCCATCACAATGTCGGTGGGAAGAACAATCTTCACGCCACGAGCCTCTGCATCTGCGATGTAGCCGCGAACGGTGTCGAGCTGGTCAACCTCGAGCAGGCTGGCACCAACCTTGTAGCCCTGGGCTGCAAGGAAGGTAAAGACCATACCTCCGCCGACCAAGATGGTGTCGACGCGTGGAAGAAGGTGATTAATCACACCGAGCTTGTCAGAGACCTTAGAACCACCGAGAACAACGGTGTAGGGACGCTCAGGGTTTTCGGTGAGACGATCGAGCACATCAAGTTCTGTTTCGATGAGCAGACCTGCTGCGCTGGGAACTAGCTTGGCCAGGTCATAGACAGAAGCTTGCTTACGGTGAACAACACCGAAACCGTCGGATACGAGAACATCGCCAAGTTCAGCCAGCTGAGCAGCGAATGCGCCACGCTCGGCATCGTCCTTGGCGGTCTCCCCTGGGTTGAAACGCAGGTTTTCCAGAACGGCAATCTGACCATCAGCCAGCGCAGAAACAGTTGCTGCAGCTGAGTCTCCGACGGTGTCGGTGGCGAAGGCCACAGGCTTGCCGAGCAATTCGCCGAGGCGACGTGCTGCGGGTTCGAGGCTGTACTTTGCCTCGGGTGCTCCGTCAGGACGCCCGAGGTGGCTCATCACCACAACACGGGCGCCCTGATCGAGCAGAGCGTTCAATGTAGGCAGCGACGCACGGATACGACCGTCGTCGGTGATCACACCATCCTTGAGCGGGACGTTGAGGTCACAGCGGACCAAAACACGCTTGCCAGCAAGCGATCCGAGCGAGGAGAGGGTGCGAAGTGCCATATTGAGTTTCTTTCTTTAGAGCTTGGCGCCGACGTACTCAGTCAGGTCGACGAGACGGTTGGAGTAACCCCACTCGTTGTCGTACCAGCTGGAGATCTTGACCTGGTTACCCAGAACACGCAGCAGACCAGCGTCGAAGATCGACGAGTGTGGGTCGGTCACGATGTCAGAGGAAAC
>JBEBAV010000117.1:0-15305 GCA_041158725.1 Actinomycetota bacterium | reverse complement strand
TGGTCAAGCACGGCACAGTCAGCGATGCAGAGACTATTCGTGACACTGCCATTGCGCAGCCCCTCATTGTTGCTGCCGGCATCTTGACACTGGACGCCCTGGCAGAGACCGATCACCTCTCAAAGACTGCCGGTATTGCTGGTCACTCGGTAGGTGAATTCACCGCTGCAGCTGGCGCTGGTGTCTTGGATGCCACAGACGCAGTACGCCTAGTTGGTATTCGTGGTCGCGCGATGGCAGACGCTGCAGCAATCGTCCCCACCGGCATGAGTGCCGTCATTGGTGGCGAGGAAGCAGAGATTCTTGCCAAGCTCGATGAGCTCGGCCTGTTCCCTGCGAACTACAACGGTGGTGGACAGCTCGTTGTTGCTGGAGAACTTCCCGCACTGGCCACACTTGCCGAGGAACCCCCTGCAGGTACTCGCGTGATTCCCCTCCAGGTTGCAGGTGCATTCCACACCAACTACATGCGTGACGCAGTAGAGACACTGCGCGAAGCCGCTGAGACCGTGAACACGTCAGACCCCATCAAGACACTGTGGACTAACAAGGATGGTTCCGTCGCGACCAAGGGTCAAGAATTCCGTGACCTCCTGGTTGGCCAAGTGTCCTCCCCTGTGCGCTGGGATAAGTGCATGGAGAGCTTTGCTACAGCTGGTGTCACCGGCATCATCGAACTTGCTCCTGCAGGCGCTCTTGTTGGCCTGGCCAAGCGCGCACTCAAGGGTGTTCCCACTGTTGCCGTCAAAACTCCGGAAGATCTCGTCGCTGCCCGCGAACTGATTGATTCTGTCGCCTAAGCGATCGAGGAAGAAAGAACTCATCATGACTCATGTGAATCTCAATCAGTCCGAAGGCTCCAAGTATTCCCGCATCTATGCCATGGGCGCTGCTCGTGGCGACCTCACCGTCACCAACGATGACATTGCCGGCCCCATCGAATCCAGCGATGAATGGATTCGTCAACGCACCGGGGTCATTACTCGCAAGCGTGCGTCGAAGGGCATCACTGCAGCAGATTTGGCCACAGAAGCAGCGAAGGAAGCTATCGCTAAGGCAGGCATCAAGCCTGAAGAGATTGATGTCGTTCTCATCTCCACGATCAGCAACAGCGTTCAAACACCATCTATGGCTGCACTTGTTGCAGACCGTGTGGGAGCTAATCCCGCAGCGGCCTATGACATTTCTGCCGCCTGTGCTGGTTACACCTATGGCATTGCTCAAGCAGACTCATTTGTTCGCTCTGGTCTGGCGAAATACGTTCTCGTTATTGGCGCTGAGAAACTCAGCGAGATTATTGAACCTACCGACCGCACGATCAGCTTCCTGCTGGGCGATGGCGCTGGTGCTGCCGTAGTTGGCCCCAGCAACTTTCCCGGCATTTCCAAGAGCGTCTGGGGTTCCGATGGCTCCAAGTGGGATGCCGTGGGCATGAATCACACCATGCTCGAATACCGCGATGGCCACGGAGACGTAGCCTGGCCAACCCTGCGCCAAGAAGGACAGACCGTGTTCCGCTGGGCCGTCTGGGAGATGGCTAAGGTCGCACAAAAGGCTCTGGAAGAAGCAGGTATCACCAGCGACCAGCTGGCAGCTTTTATCCCTCACCAAGCAAACATGCGCATCATTGATGAATTCGCCAAGCAGCTCAAACTGCCTGAATCTGTCGTCATCGCCAGGGACATTGAGACCACCGGAAACACCTCCGCTGCCTCAATTCCCCTGGCAACCCACAGACTGCTCGAAGAACACCCCGAGCTCAGCGGTGGCCTCGCCCTCGAAATCGGCTTTGGTGCCGGTCTCGTCTATGGCGCTCAGGTCGTCGTCCTTCCCTAGAAAAGCCTCATTTGGCCGGTAAACTAAACCAGTCAAACGAACCCCCAACAAGGAGATAACAATGGCACTGTCCACCGAAGAAGTACTTGCAGGTCTGGCTGAGCTCGTTAACGACGAAACCGGCATTGCAACCGACACGGTACAGCTGGACAAGTCTTTCACTGACGACCTCGACATTGACTCGATCTCGATGATGACCATCGTCGTGAACGCTGAAGAGAAGTTCGACGTAAAGATCCCCGACGAGGAAGTAAAGAACCTCAAGACCGTCGGAGACGCAGTTAACTTCATCGTTTCTGCATCCTAAGGATTTCGTAAGCGAGGGCCGGTAACACACGTTCCGGCCCTTGTTTACAGTCCTCCAGCTTTCCTTCCCCTTCAAAGAAAGACACCACTCATGAGCAAGAAGATTGTCGTCACCGGTATCGGTACCACGTCTCCTCTCGCAGGTAATGCCCCCGAGACATGGGCCGCCCTTCTCGCTGGCAAATCTGGCGCACGCAAGCTCGAGCAAGAGTGGGTTGAGAAGTGGGAAATTCCCATCACTTTTGCTGCACAAGCTGCGGTTCCTGCTGAAGACATCCTCGAGCGTGTAGAGACCAAGCGTCTCGACCCTTCGTCACAGTTTGCCCTCATCGCAGGCCGTGAAGCCTGGGCAGATGCCGGCAGCCCCGAGGTTGACCCTGGCCGCCTCGCTGTTGACTGGTCCACCGGTATTGGCGGCGTGTGGACTCTTCTTGACGCCTGGGACACCCTGCGTGAAAAGGGACCTCGCCGTGTACTGCCCATGACCGTTCCCATGCTCATGCCAAATGGCCCCGGAGCAGCTATCGGTATGGACCTGCACGCACGTGCAGGTGTTCGCACTGTCGTTTCTGCTTGTGCCTCCAGCACCGAGGCAATTGCTAACGCCTACGAGCACCTGCAGGCTGGCCTGGCAGATGTCATCATCGCCGGTGGTTCTGAAGCTGCTATTCACCCACTTCCCATTGCCTCCTTTGCGGCCATGCAGGCACTCTCCAAGCGCAACGACGACCCACAAGCCGCATCACGTCCCTATGACGTGAACCGTGACGGTTTCGTCCTCGGTGAAGGTGCGGCAGCACTTGTTCTCGAGACTGAAGAGCACGCACTGGCTCGTGGCGCAAAGATTTACGCCGAAGTTGCCGGTGGTGCAGTGACCTCTGACGCCTACCACATCACCGCTCCAGACCCTGAGGGTTCTGCCGCAGCACGGGCGATGCTTCAGGCTATTGAACAAGCTGGCGCAAAGATCGAGGACGTTGTTCACATCAATGCACACGCCACCTCCACCCCAGTCGGCGACATCGCTGAATACAACGCTCTGCGTCGTGTTTTCGGTGACCACCTTGACAACATCGCAGTGTCGGCTACTAAAGCTTCTACTGGCCACCTCCTCGGTGGTGCTGGTGCCATCGAAGCAATGTTTACCGTAATGGCACTTCACAACCGCACTGCTCCCCCCACCATCAACCTTGAGAACCAGGATCCCGAGATCAAGCTTGATGTAGTCACAAGCCCACGTGAGCTGCCTGCAGGCGACATTCTTGCCATCAGTAACTCGTTCGGCTTTGGTGGCCACAACGCAGTGGTTGCGTTTAGAAGCTACAACTAAGCCTCACAACAAGAATGCCCCTGCACTTGCAGGGGCATTCTTCGTTAATGCTTTATCCAACTTGATGTAGCCATCTCACGGGTGCCATATCAGAGGCATAACGGAAGGTATCAAGCTCAGCGTCCCACTCTTCACCTAAGGAACGTGAGATGCCTGTGCGCAAGAGATCTGCATCATTGCCAGCGAAATCCAAAACTGCACGAAGTCTGTTCTCCGTGATCACCATGTTTCCAGCCGCATCCACTGGAGAGTGGAAGATGCCCAAGCTGGGGGTGTGACACCAGCGTCCACCGTCAATACCTGGTGCAGCGTCCTCAGTGATTTCAAAGCGCAATTGTTCCCAACCCAACAGTTCAGAGGCAATTGCGCCAGCTGAGCCCACAGGGCCTTGCCAGACATACTCTGAACGCTGAGAACCGGGAAGGAGGGGCTGAGGACTCCACGAGAGCGTGATGCCCTTTCCCAGGACACGACTGATAGCCCACTCGATATGTGGGCTCAACGCGCGAGGCGAGGAGTGGATGTAAACCACTCCTGTCGACACTGCAGTCATCTCTTCATCCTTTTCTTCTGTGGTGCGTCTTCCCCTACGACCACATGGATGAGAGTTGCTCTCGTGCGTATTTTGTTGTGGATATAGTGTGACACAGCTCACAACCGCATAACAACAGGGATTTTCTCCCTCACAGTGAGTTTTCAGGAAGGACTCTACTCAGTAGAGTGTTTCTATGGCCGTTCGCGAAGCACTCCTGGGGATACTGACCCTTGGTCCGGCCTACGGCTTACAACTTCACGCTGAACTCGGAGCCCGTGCACCGCACCGCGCAAAAACGAATGTGGGGCAGGTCTATGGCACGCTTGATCGCCTGACCACCGCCGGACTCGTAGTTCACCAAGGCCTCACCACAGACGGCCTTCCCCTCTATGCCTTGACCGAAGCAGGTCGCAGCGAAGCAGTGAGCTGGCTAGAAGGAGGAAATCTCACCTCACTTCCAGAGTGGGCAGATGTTCAAGACATTGTCTTGATCAGTTCCAGCGTGAGCCAAGAGCACGCCACGATACTCATGCAGAAGCTCAACAGCTTTCTCGAAACCTCTCCCAGCAGCTCAGCACAGACTCCTGCACAGCACCTCAACGAACAAGCCAGCCTGCGCTATCGCGAAGCGGTGGCGAGCTGGCTTGGAGATGTTCAAGTAGCTGCTATCCAGCCACAATCTGGCTATGCCCTTGGGCGACCCAAGCGTGGTCGTCCAGCCAAGAATTAGTGAAGTAGTTCGCCCGCCTTATTCAGCACGTTCTTCTCCCCAGCTTCAACAGCAAAAGGGAAACGGTTTTCCTCTGGCGGCATAGGGCAGTTGAAGTTATAGCTGAACGCACACGGTGGCAAGTAAGCGCGGTTGAAGTCTAAGGTGATGGTGCCATCTGGGTTAGGCGCAACCATAAGGAAACGGCCCACGCTGTAAGTCACTGGACCTGACGTGGCATCAGAGAACACAATCATGAGGGCGCGTCCTTCTTTGAACGCTGAGGGTGCATATTCCACGCCATCGATGGTGAAACGAATGTCACCAGGAATGACCTTGTCACGTCCAGCACCCTGATCTTTGAGGTGAGAAACCTCGACAGCGCGGCCACCCTCAATGGGGGTAAATGTTCCAGTCACAACCCAGTCTGGGTTGTAGTCGAAGGCATCGATTTTGCCAAAGTTTTGAAGATCTTCTGAGTTGCTATCCCAGACTCGAAGGGCATACTTGCCGTCCTCCCCCTTGATGATTGTTCCTGACTTGGTTTCATCAAAAACGATTGAGGATGAAACCTCGGAGTCTTTGCCCGTGACGACCACAGTTCCATCCACTACAACACCATCAACGGTGATGTTTTCTGCTGCAGTTGCGGTGAGTTGAATGCCTTTCTCTCCCTCAGGAAGAGCGGACCACAGACCATTGACTCCCCAGACGCTCTCCGTTTCGCCTGGCGCACCATAGAACCACTGGGTATTGACCAGCGCCAATGAACCCTGAGGTAACAAAGCCATTTCGTGACGACGACTGCGATAGAAGGCATAGGCCTCTTCAGGAGTTTGGGGGGCGGCGGGTGCAGGCGTCGAAGTAGTCACGACTAAAGATTAGTTCCACTATCTGCTCTAAACATCGATGCCACTCCAGCAAAATTGTGGCGCCTCCAAATACTTATCCACAGATTTAGACAAATAGTCTAAAAATGGAGTTCTTTCTCAGATTCGGTCGATTAGCTCGATGTGACCCCAGTGATGACAACGTTGCAGATCATCACTGGATTATTTGAAAACTCTTTGAGGAGGAACACTCACGTGAAAAACACACGAGCGACAATCGCTGCAATTGCAGCGCTCGCAACCACCGCTGCAACCTTTACGGGCTTCGCCATGCCCGCACAGGCTGCAACATCCGACGTCAACGTGGACTGGAAGATCACCCAAGACTGGGGCACCGGCTACCAAGGGACCGTGACGGTGAAAAACACCTCCGCCAAAAGCATCAACCCGTGGTCTGTCACAATTCCCTATGCCAATACCATCTCCTCCACTTGGGATTCCACAGCAACCTCAACCAGCGGAGGATACCGATTCTCCGGTCCGAGTTGGAACCTTGCACTAGCACCAGGGGCCTCGGTGACTTTTGGTTTCATTGGCGCAGCTAAAGGCGGCGCTCTTTCCCCCACTACCTGCATCGTCTCGGGTGCAACCTGTGCCGTGAACAATGGCTCCTCCACAGTGACACCAACCCCTACTCCGACCGTGGATCCCACTGTTCCGCCCACACCAACTCCGACACCTACTACTCCGGCAACAACTGGAAGCGCACTCAAGGTGTCACTCAAGGTCACCAGCGACTGGGGAACCGGACGCAACGTGGATATGGTTGTCACCAACACAGGAACTACGACATTGAATAAGTGGTCTGTGTCGGTGCCGTGGAAGGGCAGCAGCGTTTCAATGTGGAACGCGAGCTCCTTCCTTGCTGGTGGCGTTCTGACCGCCACCAACCTGTCCTGGAACGGCACGCTGGCACCAGGTGCATCTGCGACGTTGGGGTTCACCGACAACGGTAGCTTCACGCTGCCTACGAGTTGTGCCACAGCAGTGGGTACCTGTGAACTCAATGGCACTGGTGTGAGCCCACAGCCCACACCCACCCCAACTGTTGACCCCACACCAACTCCAACAGTTGATCCCACACCAGTCGTTGACCCCACGACTCCCCCAGTGGATCCCTACGTTCCAAGCCCTGATGGCTATACCGGCACGGAGAAGATCGTGGCCTACTACCCCTCCTGGGCAACTTATGCTCGCAACTATCAGGTTGCAGACATCCCCGCTCAGAAGATCACCCACATCAACTTCGCCTTCGCAAACATTGCCGACGGTAAATGTGTAGTTGGCGATAGCTATGCGGACACCGACAAGGCATTCGCAGGCGATAGCTGGGACGTGGGTGCCAAACGCGGAAACTTCAATCAGCTCACCAAACTCAAAGCTGCCAACCCCACGCTGGAAACCATGATTTCTATTGGTGGCTGGACCTGGAGCAAGAACTTCTCTGCTGCCGCTGCCACTGATGCCTCGCGCAAGACATTTGTCTCGTCGTGCGTGGACTTCATGAAGACCTACAACTTCGATGGAATCGACATTGACTGGGAGTACCCCGTCTCTGGTGGCCTGTATTCAGGAACTCCGGCCGATAAGGCGAACTACACCGCACTCCTGGCAGAGTTCAAGACAGAGCTGGCAGCTCAGTCTGCTGTGGACGGCAAACACCACCCCCTCACCATCGCTGCACCAGCTGGTCCCACCACGATCCCAAACTTGGAAGCCAAGAACATCGGAACAATCGTCGACTGGATGAACCTCATGTCTTATGACTTCCACGGTGGATTTGACCCCATTACCGGGCACAATGCTCCGCTCAATGTCGGAAGCAAGGATGCCGCCAAGGGGTTCAGTGTTGCTGATGCAGTTGATGGATACCTGGGTGCTGGATTCCCAGCACAGAAGTTGGTACTGGGTCTGCCCCTCTATGGACGAGGTTGGGAGAATGTGAGTAGCGCTCAGAACGGTCTCTACCAATCTGGCACCAATGCCTCTGTGGGCACCTGGGAAAAGGGAGTCTTTGACTACACCGATATCAAGAAGAACTACCTACCCACGATGACCCGGTACTGGGATGCCGAGGCACAGGTTCCTTACCTCTACGACCCTGCACGCAAGCTCTGGATTAGCTATGACGATCCACAGTCCATCAAGATCAAGGTTGACTACATCAAGGCCAAGGGTCTGGGTGGAGCAATGGTCTGGGAACTCAGCGGTGACCGTGATCAAGAATTGATCGATGTCATCGGTGCAAATCTGAAGTAAATACCACCTATCGGTCACTGTGGGAGAAGTCTTCAGGCTTCTCCCACAGTGCTTTAGGTAGAGTAATTATTAGGCTTCGAACAACAATGGAGGACTAATGTCTGACGAAAGCAAATGCCCTTACTTGGGTGGAACTTCCGGCTCTTCCGGAACATCCAACAACGACTGGTGGCCAGATGCACTCAGCCTGGATTCGCTCAGTCACAACTCTTCTAAGTCGGATCCGATGGATCCAGACTTCAACTACGCCGAAGAGTTCAAGAGCCTTGACCTCGCCGCAGTGAAGCAGGACATCTACGAGCTCATGAAGTCCTCACAGGACTGGTGGCCCGCCGACTACGGCCACTATGGTCCGTTCTTTATTCGTATGGCATGGCACAGCGCCGGCACCTACCGCACCAGCGACGGTCGCGGTGGTGCAGGTCAGGGACTGCAGCGCTTTGCTCCCCTCAACAGCTGGCCTGACAACGTCAACCTGGATAAGGCACGTCGTCTGCTCTGGCCCGTCAAGAAGAAGTACGGTAAGAAGCTCAGCTGGGCTGACCTCATGATCCTTGCTGGTAACTGCGCGCTCGAAGACATGGGTCTGAAGACCTTTGGTTTCGGTGGTGGACGTGCAGATGTCTGGGAAGCTGATGACACCTACTGGGGTTCTGAAGCAGAGTGGTTGGCCAACAAGCGCTATTCAGGTGAACGCGATCTTGAGAACCCTCTCGCTGCTGTGCAAATGGGTCTGATTTACGTCAACCCTGAAGGCCCAGACGGTAACCCCGATGTTTTGGCTTCAGCACGTGACATCCGTGAAACTTTTGCCCGTATGGCAATGGACGACGAAGAGACTGTTGCCCTCATCGCAGGTGGTCACACCTTCGGTAAGGCACACGGTGCTGCTGATGCCGACAAGTTTGTCGGTCCAGAGCCCGAAGGTGCACCTATCGAAGAGCAGGGGCTGGGCTGGAAGAACAGCTTCGGAACCGGCAACGGTGCTGACACCATTTCTTCTGGTCTCGAAGGTGCATGGACTCCTAACCCAATTAAGTGGGATAACGGCTACTTCGAAACCCTGTTCAAGTACGAGTGGGTCAAGACCACCAGCCCTGCTGGCGCAACTCAGTGGATTCCTTCCGACGAGTCTGCTGCCGCATTGGTTCCTGACGCACACATTGCAGGCAAGACCCACGCTCCCGTGATGTTCACCACCGACCTGGCCCTGCGCACCGATCCTGCTTACGAGAAGATCTCGCGCAAGTTCCTGGAAGACAACGATGCTTTCGCTGATGCTTTTGCTCGCGCGTGGTTCAAGCTCACCCACCGTGACATGGGACCCATCTCCCGTTACCTCGGTAGTGAGGTTCCTGCAGAGCAGCTCATCTGGCAGGACCCAGTTCCTGCTGTTGACCATGCTCTTGTTTCTGACGCAGATGTCGCAGAAATCAAGAAGCAGGTTCTTACTTCTGGCCTGAGCGTTTCTCAGCTGGTGTTCGTAGCATGGGCTTCTGCCTCGAGCTACCGCAACAGCGACAAGCGCGGTGGTGCTAACGGTGCACGTATCCGCCTCGAGCCACAGCGCAACTGGGCGGCAAACGACCCTCAGGCACTGGCGCCCATCCTGGCCAAGCTCGAAGCGCTCCAGGGTGAGCTCGCTGCAGCTGGCAAGCAGATCTCTCTTGCAGACCTGATTGTTCTTGCTGGTTCTGCTGCGGTGGAGAAGGCAGCTGCCGACGCTGGAGTGAACGTCACTGTTCCATTCCACCCCGGTCGCACCGATGCAACCCAGGAGCAGACAGATGTCAACTCCTTCTCAGTCCTCGAGCCAGCTGCTGACGGATTCCGCAACTACGCCAGCAAGGGTCACGGACCTGTTGCTGAGCGCCTGTTGGTGGACCGAGCTAACCAGCTCAACCTCACCGCTCCGGAGATGACAGTTCTGGTTGGTGGTCTGCGTGTGCTGGGTGCCAACACAGGTGGTTCCACCGTTGGTGTCTTCACCAAGACTCCTGGTGTCCTCACCAACGACTTCTTTGTCAACCTGCTTGAACTGGGCAACACCTGGCATGCACAGTCTGGTGATACCTCACTGTTCGATGCCCGTGACAACGCCACTGGCGCAGCCAAGTGGACTGGAAGCCGTGCGGACCTCGTGTTCGGCTCGAACTCCATCCTGCGTGCTCTTGCTGAGGTATATGCAAGTGATGACGCCAAGACCAAGTTCGTCAACGACTTCGTTGCCGCCTGGGTCAAGGTCATGGACAACGACCGCTTCGACCTGGCCTAGGTCACCCGAACAAACAGGAAAGGGACCCCTTCGGGGGTCCCTTTTTCTGTAGGGCGGACGGGACTTGAACCCGTGACCGACGGATTATGAGTCCGCTGCTCTAACCGGCTGAGCTACCGCCCCTAAGGTGTTACCAGTAAAAGTTTAGTCGTCTGTGAGTTCAGGGTCGGGGTCAACAACCTCTTGACCGCGATAGAGAGCCTCGAAAGTGTCGAGTGTTCTCGTAATGTCGTGACCACGAATGAACTTCAAGGAATTGTTTTTCAGACGCAGAAGTTCTTCCTTGTCCGCAGTGAGAACCTTGATCAGTTTCTCGCGGAGGTCCTCAACATTGTTGGGCTCAAAGAGATAGCCGTTCTCACCATCGTGGATCAGGTGAGGAAGTGCCATCGCGTTTGCGCCTACGACAGGAAGAGCTGTTGCCATAGCTTCCATGGTTGCAATGGACTGTAGCTCTGCAATCGAGGGCATGGCGAATACTTTGGCACGGGTCAGGGCAGCTTTAAGCTCGTCATCTGAGACATAACCAGAGAACGTCACCTTGTCCTTGAGGCCCATGTGGGCAACCTGCTGTTTCATCTGCTGAAGTAGGTCACCGCCACCGACAAACTCGAGTGTGGCATTGAGTTCTGGAGGCAGAGTATTGAAAGCCTTGAGTAGCACATCAAGTTTCTTTTCACCCGTAATGCGACCCACAAAGAGAATGCGGTTTTCCACCTCTGTGTCGAAGTTGGGGGTGTAGTGGTGAGCGTTGATGCCACAGGAAATCGCGTGAACATCGGTGAGGTGCGTGTATTCCTCAAGGAAGTTAGCCGCACGACGTGTGGGTGTGGTCACGGCTTCCGCGCGACCGAAGGTTCGGGCTGCCGCCTTCCACACTAAACGAATAACGCTTTGCTGTGTGGGCTTAGGAAGCAGGGTGAACTCAAGCATGTTTTCCGGCATGAAGTGGTTCGTGCCAATGATGCGAATACCGCGAAGCTGAGCTTCCTTGGTGAGACCGCCACCCACAATGAGGTGGGACTGGAAGTGCACAACATCTGGCTTGAAGTGATCGAGCACACGAGCGCTGTTGTGGCGAACACGCCAGGGCAACATGTAGCGGAGCCAGTCGTGGGGGTACCAACGCCAGCTCTTGATGCGATACATCATCATGGGCTGACCCTCGTGGGTTTCCACCCAGGTTCCCGACTTACGTCCGGCGGCAGGAGCCATGACTCGAACATCGTGTCCACGCTCAACAAGGCCGGCAGCTAGACGCTCTGCAAACTTCGCAGCACCGTTAACGTTCGGACCGAAGTTGTCACACCCAATCAGGATGCGTAAAGGTTTCGGCATAGTGCATTTAGTTTACGGACTTAGCCTTCTTGATGGCCTCTTTGGCGCCGTGTGCCGCTGCATTGACTTTGGCCTTGGATTCAGCTTTTGCGCCCTGAAAACCGGCCTTTGCTTCTGCGCTTGCCTCTGCCAGAGGTTCATGTGCATCTGGGTGATATTTCGCCAGAAGGAAGACTCCAATGATGGCGAGAACACCGGCAACTACATAAGCGACGATGGCCCATGGTGGAGCCTGCGATGCCTCATCCAGGATGACAATACCGATGGTGACTGCAACGATCGGGTCAATCACTGTTAGACCAGCAATAACCAGATCAGGTGGACCGGAAGAGTAAGCATTTTGCACGAACAGGGCGCCCAAAATGGTGGCAGCCAACAGCGCAACGAGGCAGGCCCAGGTGAGCCAGTCCATGGTTCCGTGGGTCAGGCTCGTGATGACTACCTTGGCCAAGGTGGCCACGAATCCATAAATCACACCAGCTCCAACGATGTAATACAACGCGGAGAGGTGCTTGCGGAAAATCAAGAACAAAGCGCCAAAGATTCCCAGTACAACAAGCAAGATGATGAGGATTTCGGCCAGGTCTGCCGATGTCATGGGAGCGTTCACCGCAGTGAACGCTGCAATGGAAACGAAGATGCCGATGCCACCTACAGAAAGGGCAATGGCCAAGATTGATTCTTTATTGAGTGTGGTCTTACTCACACGTGAATTGAGAATCGCGGTCATCACGAGGGCAACTGCACCAATGGGTTGAACCACAATCAACGGAGAGAAACCCAGGGAGATGAGCTGGAAAACGATTGCTCCACCTAGAAGCAATGTTCCTGTCAGCCATGATGGGCGACGAAACAATCCCAAGAGCTGTTTGAAATTCAGGGACGAGCTATCTTCATCAGCATCCACGCCAACTTTGCCCACACCACGATGCTGCAACTGTGCACCAATCGACATCAACACAGCACCCACCAGCGCAAAAGGAATACCGATGAGCTGCGATGGTTCGAAGTGGACCTGCGAAAGGTCGGGCAAGTCGCCAAGCATACCTAGAACGCTACCCTGCCATCCTGCGAATAGGCTTGAGGCATGACCGTGCGCCCCATTGTTATCTCAGGTGAACCTGTCCTCCACGAGCCTGCAAAGCCGGTGACAGAATTCAACGAGGAGCTTCGACAACTTGTTCAAGACATGTACGAAACGATGGATGAGGCTCCTGGGGTCGGTTTAGCTGCCCCACAGGTTGGCGTTGGCTTGCAAGTGTTTGTCTATGACTACCCCGAGGATGATGGCACACCACGACGTGGCGTTGCCATCAACCCCGAACTGTTCATCTCCCCCGTCGAGATTCGAGACACCACTGACGCAGACGATGAAGGTTGCCTCTCGTTCCCCGGTGAACGTTTCCCCTTGGTTCGTGCCGAGAAAGCGTTAATGCGTGCCCTCGATATTGACGGTAGACCCTACGAAATTGAGTGCGATGGCTGGTTTGCTCGCATCCTGCAGCACGAGTACGACCACCTGCTTGGCTACCTCTACACCGACCGCCTGGAATACGAATTCAACAAGCAGGCCGCCAAGATTGAGCGCAAGCGCGGGTGGGGCAAGCCAGGCAAGAGTTGGATGCCTGGAGTAGACAACCTCGAAGACTAAGCCATCCAGCCGAGGTTCCGAAGGACTACTGCAACAATTCCTGCCACCGCGACCACAACAATAAAGGGAACGCGGAACGAGAACAGTATTGCGGCGATGATGACCGCAGGAATGCGTGCATCAATGGTGATTGCTTGACCATTGCCGAGGGTTTGAACTGCCACCAACGCCGCCAACATGGCAACCGTCAACAGGTTCGTCACGCGCGTAAAGCGTGGCTTCTCCAACATCCGCTGAGGAATCAAGTAGCCGGTGTATTTCACTACAAAGGACAGCACCGAGGCAATGATGATTGTAATCCACAGGATCATGACTTCTCCCCCTCACCGTGCTGGTGTCCGGGGTGAAAACCGGGGGTGTCTAATGGCTCCGCAGCGTCATCGGGTTGGACGTCTACCTGACCGCTGGGTTCTGAAACCGGTTCACGGTGTAACCAGTTAGTGAGACCAAAAACTAGTGCCACGACTGCCGCCGCCAATACTGGGACACCGGGCGGAGTGAACGGAATCAAGATGGTTGCCAGTACCGCTGCAACCATGGCCACAGCTGCAGCTTGAAGCTGCTTGAGCCTGGGCCAGAGCAAGCCCACAAAGGCGGCTGCTGCAACAGCATCTAAACCAAACTGGTTTACATCACCTACGAGATTTCCGAGCAATGCACCCGCAAAGGTAGCTAGGTTCCAGCCGATATAGATTGCAATACCTGTTGTCCAGAAACCAACCTTCTGGGCGCTTTCCTCATCTTGAGCAATGGCGACGGCCGTGGACTCATCGATAGTGAGTTGTGCGGCAAAGATGCGCTTCCACCACGGGCCACCTCCCACGATTGGTGCCACACGCATGGAATAGATTCCGTTGCGCAATGCAAGGAAAGTGCTCGAGGCAATGGCAGGAATACCCGCGGCTGCACCACCGGAGGCAATAATGCCAATGACCGCGAATTGAGATCCTCCAGAGAACAAGACCAGACTCAAGAAGCAGGTTTGCCAAATATCCAAACCAGCCGCGACAGAGAGTGCCCCAAAGGAAACACCATAAGCGGCAACGGCAATACCAACAGAAATCCCAGTTCTACGAGCGCGCTTATCAGCAGCAGATAAAGCCACAGCGCCTCCTCGTATTGAACTCTCCAACGCTATCTGCAGCACGGGGCAAAGTAAAAAGCCCCTGGTCGTGGAGGACCAGGGGCTTAGCTCCCCGACATGGACTCGAACCATGAACCTACGCATTAACAGTGCGTTGCTCTGCCAATTGAGCTATCGGGGATTGCTTTTAGGCGTTTTTATATTACCCCAAATGAGAGCAAGCAAAAACCGCGAGCAGAAGCGTCCGCTAGTAACCGGCTTCTGTGTCCACAACTCCAGTGAATTGATCCCCTGCCACGTATGCAGCAACGTTGCGAGAAATGCGTTCCGCCAGCAAAGGAGCTGTCATATCTGGAGTGTCAGCCATGTGGGGAGTAATGAGCACGTTCTTCGCTGTCCACAACGGGTGACCGTCAGGAAGTGGCTCTGGTTCAGTCACATCCATGGCTGCGCCATAAATCTTTTCAGAGTTCAACGCCTCAACCAGCGCATCAGGGTCCACCAATGGCCCGCGAGCAATATTGACCAACACAGCAGTGTTCTTCATCAGGGCGAGTTCTTCAGCGCCGATGAGATGTTTGGTCTCTCCCGTGAGTGCAGCAGCAATGACCACAACGTCAGCGTTAGGGAGAACTTTGTGAAGTCGGTCTGTGGTGACGGTACTGGCCGCGCCAGGAACCTGGCCTGCCGACCGTCTCACCACAGTGATGTTGGTGTTGAAGGGTTCCAGCTGACGAATCAGCTCCCGGGCAATGCCACCGGCACCAATAATGACCACGTTCTTGTGAAACAGTGAAATACCCTTGGGAACGGCATCCCAGCTCGTGGCTCGGATGCGCCTCGGAAAGAGCCTGAGCAAAGCCAAGATCATGCCAAAGGCATGCTCTGCCACTGGCTGCGCATAGGAACCCTTTGCACTGGTGAAGACAAGTCCTGGTCTGGCGAGTTCACTCAGAACCTGAGCATAAGCATCCACACCAGCCCACGGAAGTTGGACCCAATTCAACTGAGGGTTCGCAGCAAGCACGTCGCCGAGTTGGGCAGATTTTGTATAGGAAAGCCAGACAAGACCTCGGGTATCTGGGCCGAGAG
>JBEBAV010000116.1:0-3947 GCA_041158725.1 Actinomycetota bacterium | reverse complement strand
CTCGAAATGAGCCGAAATGGTGACATCGACTGGGGCTTTGGTGAACTACTGGCTTTCGGTTCGATCCTGCTCGAAGGGAAGCCAGTTCGCCTCACAGGTCAGGATGTCCGACGTGGAACGTTCGTTCAGCGTCACGCTGTATTCCACGACCGTGAGAACGGCCAGGAATGGCTGCCTCTGCTGAACCTCAGCGAAGACCAGGGTCGTTTCTGGATCTATGACTCGCTACTGAGCGAGTACGCAGTACTTGGTTACGAATACGGTTACTCGGTTCAGCGTGAAGACGCACTGGTGATGTGGGAAGCACAGTTCGGTGACTTCGCCGATGGTGCACAGACCGTCATTGACGAATACATCTCCTCTTCTGAGCAGAAGTGGGGACAGCGTTCTTCTGTTGTCATGCTTCTCCCCCACGGCTATGAAGGTCAGGGACCTGATCACTCATCTGCGCGTATTGAACGCTTCTTGCAGCTGTGTGCTGAAGACAACATGATTGTTGCCCGCCCATCAACGCCTGCTTCTTACTTCCACTTGCTGCGCCGTCAGGCATACAGCAAGCCCCGTAAGCCACTGATTGTGTTCACTCCTAAAGCGATGCTTCGCCTTCGTGGAGCTTCCAGCAACGTTGAGGATTTCACCAGTGGAGTATTCGAACCAGTGATTGATGATCCACGCCAGCTTGACCGCAATGCTGTCAAGCGCGTAATCCTCACTGCAGGTAAGCCTTACCACGACCTCGTTGCAGAGCTGGAAAAGGCTCCAAACCCAGCTATTGCTGTTGTTCGCCTTGAACAGTTCTACCCAGCGCCTATGAAGCAGCTCAATGAAGTACTGGCAACCTATCCCAACGCCGAGTTGGTCTGGTTCCAGGATGAGCCTGCCAACCAGGGTGCATGGCCATTCATGCTTCTAGAGGTTTCTCCTAAGCTTGAAGGTCGCGTCCTACGTAACGTTTCACGCCCCTCCTCGGCATCTCCAGCTGTGGGTTCGGCAAAGCGTCACGCTGTTGAGGCTGCTGAAATCCTCGAAAGAGCACTCAACCTCGGTTAATCAACTCAACAAAGGAATCCCCACGAGTTTTACTCGTGGGGATTCCTTGTTAAAGACGCATCTTTAGTGTTGCTGCATGCTCCGGAGCTTCTGAAGAACTTCTGACTTGAGCTCTTCTGGCGCAGTCTCTTCACAGGCGCGCTTGACCGCTTCAGTGAGAACTACGCCCACACGGTGCTCATCTGCGCAATCAACACAGTTCTCCATGTGTTCACGAATATCTGCCGCTTCTTCACTACACAACTCGTTGTGTAGGTATTCTTCGAGATCCTTTTTGGCCTTTTCGCAACCGCAGTCACCCATTACTTGCCCTTTCCAATGCCTTGCTCGTGTGCATAATCCGCTAATTGTTCCCGCAGAAGTTTTCTTCCACGATGAAGCCTGCTCATGACTGTCCCTGTTGGGGTGTCCATGATGTCTGCTACTTCTTGGTAGCTATAGCCCTCAACATCAACCAAGTAAACGGCGACCATGAAGTCCTCTGGAATGACCTGCAGCGCATTTTTGACTGCGCTGGCTGGCAGGTGGTCAATGGCTTCTGCTTCTGCTGAACGGTTGGAGGTTGCCGTTCTACTCTCCGCATCTCCAAGCTGCCAGTCCTCTAGGACTTCAAGAGGGGAGTAATAAGGCTGGTTTTGTAGCTTGCGATATTGATTGATGTAGGTGTTCTCAAGGATGCGGTGGAGCCAAGCTTTGATGTTTGTCCCTTGCTGGAACTGATCAAAGGCCGCAAAAGCTTTGAGATACGTTTCTTGCACCAAATCATTGGCATCTGCACGGTTACCGGTTTTGCGCATTGCATGTGCATAGAGCTTGTCAATGTGCTCCATGGCCTGTTCTTCAAACAGTGCGCTTTTGGCAGAGGGTACAATAGTCATCATTTGTAAGCCTACGCCTGCTGCCTCTAACGTGGCAGAATCTGCCATAAGCGCCCACTCCTCTGGTTAATACTCGATAACCTAGAACAGATGCAGACCACTCCTTATTCCCGGCCAGAATTTGACCCCTACGGGCCAAATGATGTCCCCAGTGATGAATCAGATCACTGGCAGGCGCCCCAATCGCGTGGTCCGGTCACCGGTGAACTGCAGATTCCTGGATCTAAGTCACTGACAAACAGAGAACTTGTGCTTGCTGCCTTGGCAGATGGACCTTCAACTATTCGTCGGCCACTTCACTCACGTGATAGCAAGCTCATGATTGAGGCGTTGAAGTCTTTAGGTGCGGGCATTGCGGAAGTTCCTGGCGATGGAGCATTTGGTCCTGACTGGCGCATTAGACCTGGAGAACTAATTGGCTCGACCACCATTGACTGTGGTCTTGCTGGAACCGTCATGCGCTTTATGCCCCCGGTTGCTTCTTTAGCACTGGGCCCCACTACCTTTGATGGGGATGAGGGTGCTCGCAGACGACCTATGGCGACAACTATCAGCTCTTTACGTGCGCTCGGCGTTGATGTTGCCGACGAAGGCAGAGGGAGTCTTCCCTTCACGGTCCATGGAACCGGCAAGGTAGCTGGCGGTGTTCTGACCATCGATGCCTCCAGTTCTAGTCAGTTTGTTTCGGGTCTGTTGCTCTCAGCAGCGCGCTTTGAACAGGGCATAGACCTCACTCACTCCGGCGAGCGCCTGCCCAGCCTTCCCCACATCGAGATGACCATCGAAGTACTCAAATCTCGTGGTGTTGAGGTTGAAAGCCCAGAAATTGGTCATTGGGTAGTCAAACCTGGCCCAATTGCAGCTATCGATGTACTAATTGAGCCAGACCTTTCCAACGCTGCTCCTTTCTTAGCTTCAGCTGTCGTAACCGGTGGATCGGTCACAATTTCCGGTTGGCCTGCATCAACTACTCAGGTTGGAAACGACCTTCTGGAGATTTTGCCCCTGTTTGGTGCAACAGTTTCCCGAGAAGGTGACAAAGTAACCGTCAAGGGTGCTCGTGACTCCACAGGCAAGCCTGCCGTATCAGGCATCACCTTGGATCTCACAACCGGAGGGGAACTAGCTCCCGCCATTGTTGCCATAGCGGCGTTAGCTTCTACCCCCAGCACCATCACTGGTATTGGACATATCCGTCACCACGAAACAGATCGCTTGGCTGCTCTTGCGAATGAAATCAACAAGCTTGGCGGCAAGGTCACTGAGCTAGAGGACGGCCTACATATTGAGCCTTCACCACTTCATGGCGGTCTGTGGCTTAGCTATGAGGATCACCGCATGGCAACATCCGGAGCCATCATTGGGTTGGTTGTGCCTGGCGTAGAGGTTGAGAACATTGGCACTACTTCCAAGACGTTGCCTGAATTCCCTGAATTATGGCGAGAACTCGTGGAGCTCTCCGAATAATGAGCTGGTGGTCTGCAAACTCTGACGAAAACTCACTCGGAGAAAAATACGACGAATCAGATATTCGAGTTCGCCCCAACCCCAAAGCAAATAGACCACGCACCAAGACTCGCCCAGACCACGCTGACGCTGTCACTGGAATGGTCACTGGTGTTGACCGAGGTCGCTACACAGTCCTTATCAAAGAGGTTTCTGTAACGTGCTCCCGTGCTCGTGAACTGAGTAAAAATGCCATTGTCATTGGTGACTTCGTCAATGTTGTTGGCGATGTTTCCGGTGAGCCAGGATCGCTCGCACGTATTGTTCGTGTTGATCCACGAACAACGATTCTTCGACGAAGCGCTGATGACACTGATGCAGTGGAACGGGTCATTGTGGCGAACGCAGACCAGTTACTCATTGTGATTGCTGCCGCGAACCCTGAGCCGCGTGTGAGACTCGTGGATCGCTATCTCGTAGCGGCTTTTGATGCCGGGATCAAACCCCTCATTGTTATCACGAAGTGCGATACGCACGACCCAAAAGAGTTCCTTTCAAACTTCGCTGGACTCG
>JBEBAV010000115.1:0-5899 GCA_041158725.1 Actinomycetota bacterium | reverse complement strand
CGATGGACCCTAAAACAAGTCTCCAAGAAGCTGTAGCCAAGCTGGGGGCCGCGGTTCCGGTGTATTCGGTAGAAGCTGACGGTCCAGATCATGCACGTGTCTTCACAGCAACGGTCACCGTAGGCGATCTCATCTCCGCAACCGGAACAGGCACCAGTAAGAAGCATGCCGAGATGGTTGCCGCTCTTGCTGCCTGGACCACCCTCAGCGAGAACAACTAGTTTCCTCATGCCTGAGCTTCCCGAAGTTGAGGTGGTGCGCGCAGGTCTAGAACCTGCCCTCCTTGGTGCCCGGATAGATGCCGTGCAGGTGTTTGATCCGCGTTCCCTCAAAAGACATGATTCCCGTCGAGGAGACTTTGTCGGCATGCTTGAGGGTGCCACAGTTCTCTCGGCCGAGCGCCGAGGCAAGTTCATGTGGTTTCCGCTGGACTCTGGTGATGCGCTTGTCACCCACCTGGGCATGAGTGGTCAGGTTCTGCTTCGCGATCTGGATTCACCCGCTGATCGCCACCTGCGTATTCAGTTTCTGATCACGCATCCCACCCATGGCAAACTGGCGATCAACTTCGTGGACCAACGCATCTTCGGTTCTATGGCCGTGGATGAACTTGTGGAACAACCCTCAGGCTTGGTTCCATCCCAAGCGGCCCACATCGCACTTGATCCACTCAACTCGTTCTTTGACGATGACGTGTATATTGCTCGACTGCGCAAGAAAAGCACGGGTGTGAAGAGGGCGCTGCTCGATCAGACGCTCATCAGCGGTGTGGGGAATATCTATGCCGATGAGTCGCTGTGGGCAGCGAAGATTCATGGTGAGAAGCCCGCAGATACTCTCTCTAAGACCAAGGCTCGAGAACTTCTGGAGGCCGTTCGAGCAATCCTGCTCAAGGCATTGGAGGAGGGCGGCACTAGCTTTGATGAGCAATATGTCAACGTCAATGGTGAATCCGGATACTTTTCCCACAGCCTTAACGCCTATGGTCAGCAGGGAAAACCCTGTCCTCGATGTGGGACGCCGATTCGCCGTGTGACGTTTATGAACCGCGGGTCACACTTCTGCCCACGTTGCCAGAAAAAGTAGGCTCACAGATATGACTATCCCTGCGCCTGAGACTCCCTACATCGCGATAGAGCTCGGCATCCTGCAGGGAAATATTGCTCGTGCTGCTGAGGCGGCACGCAGTGCCGGAATTGCTTTGCGTCCTCATGTGAAGACGCACAAGATCATCGAGATAGCTCGCATGCAAGAAGCAGCTGGTGTTCTTGGAATTACTGTGGCCACACTCGGTGAAGCAGAAGTCTTTGTTGACGCCGGTTTTCCAGACGTGTTGATTGCGTATCCGCTGTGGCTCACACAGGCAAAGGCTCGACGCTTGGATGCTCTGTTGGATCGGGCAACTATTCGCTTAGGGATCGATTCGCTGGAGTCGGCTCTGCAACTCGTTGAGCATCTGGGTGGCCGCGCTGGTTTCATCGAACTCCTTATCGAGGTGGATAGCGGTCACCACCGCAGTGGCGTTGAGCCAACTGCGGTGGGGGAGTTAGCTTCTGGGTTGCGTGAGCTCGGGCTTGAGGTATCTGGATGTTTCACCTTCCCCGGTCACAGCTATGCCATTGATGGCCGAGCTGCTGCGGCGCAGGATGAAGCAAAGGCGCTGACTTTAGCCCATGACCAACTTCGTGCAGCAGGTTTCCGTGATGCGCATATTCGCAGTGGTGGCTCTACGCCATCCTTGGCAGAGGCTGATGCTCAGGTTGTGACAGAACAGCGTCCAGGTGTTTATGTGTTTAACGATGCCCAGCAGATTGAACTGGGCTCGTGTGGTTGGGATGACGTTGCTTTGACAGTGCAGGGAACGGTGGTGAGCATCCGGGGTAATCGAGTCATCGTAGATGCGGGGAGTAAGGCGCTCGGTGCTGACAAAGCTCCTTATGCAACCGGTTATGGCCGAGTACTCGGATTTCCTGATGCTCGTGTGGTTGCGCTCTCGGAACACCACGCCACGATTGAGTTTCCGGAGGGATCTGTGTTGCCCTCGCTCGGGGATGTTTTACCTGTGATTCCGAACCATGTGTGTAACACCGTGAACCTGGCAGATGTGGTTTATGTCTTTGATCGAGGTGCTGTGGTGGATCGTTGGAAGGTCGCTGCTCGGGGAAGAAATTCATAGAAAAATCTATTTATCTTGATATCGAGATAATTGAGGAGTAGAGTTCCGGTCATTGGAACCATTTTTCTTGGGGCCTGAAAGGGCAGATATTTCATGAGTCCAGCACGTACCACTGCCGGTGCACCCATCTCGTCGATTGGGCGCGGCATCGCTGTTCTAGGGTGCTTCAACGAGCGTCGCCGCGCACTGACGTTGTCGGAGCTCTCCGAAAAGTCACTCCTTCCCATGTCGAGCACTCACCGCGTTGTCGCAGAGCTCGTCGCCGGAGGATTCCTCGTACGCGGATCCGACCGCCGCTACCGCATCGGAACCCGTGTGTGGTCAATTGGTCAGCTCGCTCCCGTGAGCGACCAGCTACGTCACCGTGCCCTTCCCACGCTTGCTCGTCTCTACGAGGAGACCGGGGAAAACATCACCCTCGCCGTGCTTGACCGTGGTCAAGCACTCTATGTTGACCGCATTGGTGGTGAGCGTTCTGTTCACACCGCCTCACGTGCTGGTGGCCACCTCCCACTCCACACCACCGGTGTGGGTAAGGTCCTGCTCGCGTGGCAGAGCCCGGAGGCCATTGAGAAATACCTCAGTCGCCCGCTGACTCGTACCACCCCCTACTCCATCGTGGATCCCGTGAAGCTGAAGGCGGAGTTGGTGGAAACCAAGAACCGTGGCTACGCCATTGCCCGCCAAGAAAGCACCGCAGGAAACGGTTCAGTAGCAGTTCCCATCCTTCGTGGTGGTCGTTGCGTTGCCGCTGTCGGTGTTGTTGCCCACCTCACTCACTTGGATATTCCACGCTTAGTTGAGGTGCTCCAGCAGGCCTCAGATTCGATTCGTAAAGAACTCGAAGACGACCACTAAACCCGTGGTTTTATAGGGCTCTGCTATCCAGTAAATTTGTTAGGTAGTGCGCTTCGCACTGCTGACCTGGGAGCCAAACGACGTGTATCTAAAAAGCCTGACGCTTAAAGGCTTTAAGTCGTTTGCCCAACCAACAACTTTCGCCTTTGAACCCGGTGTTACCTGTGTTGTGGGACCCAACGGATCAGGAAAGTCCAACGTCGTTGATGCCCTCGCCTGGGTAATGGGTGAGCAGGGTGCGAAGACCCTGCGCGGCGGCAAGATGGAAGACGTCATCTTCGCTGGAACCTCTACCCGCGGCCCGCTCGGCCGCGCAGAGGTTCTACTCACTATCGACAACGCTGATGGCGCACTTCCCATCGAATACTCCGAAGTAACCATCAGTCGCACCCTGTTCCGTAACGGGTCGAGTGAATATGCCATCAACGGTGAGAATTGCCGTCTACTCGATGTGCAAGAACTTCTCTCAGACTCTGGACTGGGTCGTGAGATGCACGTCATCGTGGGACAGGGTCGACTCGATAACGTACTTCAGGCCAGCCCTGAAGATCGCCGTGGCTTTATTGAAGAAGCAGCAGGAATTCTCAAGCACCGTCGCCGCAAAGAGAAAACGGTTCGCAAGCTCGAGGCTATGCAGGCTAACCTCACGCGTCTGACTGACCTGGCCACCGAAGTTCGACGTCAGCTCAAGCCATTGGGTCACCAGGCAGAGATTGCCCGTGAAGCGCAAAGCATCCAGGCTGAGGTGCGCGATGCCCGCGCACGCATCCTGGCCGATGATGTCGTGCAGCTGCGCAGCACCCTCGATGCTCACAACAAGACCGAATCTGAGCGCCACAGCGAACGCATTGTGTTGCAAGAACAGCTCGAGCGCACCATGCTCCGTGTTCGACGCCTCGAAGCAGACCAGAGTGCGGATGATGTCGAATCAGCTCGCAAGACCGTCTTTGCTCTCGAGTCCATCCAGGAACGTTTGCGAGGCCTCTACAACCTGGCGAACCAGCGACTAGCTCTGCTCGGTGCAGACACCGACCAGCAGCCTCTGGGCTCGGGTGTAAACCAGGCCATGATCGAGGGCGCCGAGTCCGAAGTTCTCGTCATGCGTGGCATTGTCACCGCTGCTGAAGCAGCCTGGCAGGCAGCCCAGCAGGCAACCGTGGATGCGCGCCAGAAGCTCGACTCTATCGATGAGCAAATCTCTGCCCAGTCCGCACTGGTGTCTCAGCACGATCTCGAGCTGACAACCCTCCGCGGAAAGAAAGAGGCAGCAGACTCTGCTCTGGCCGCCGTTCGCGGTGAAGTTCTGCGTCAGCAAAACGCATTAGATGCCGCCACCGAGCGTCGCACCACTGCGCAAGAAAACTTAGCCCAGGTCGAGTCGGACTCTGCAGACACCACTGCAGGTGAAACAGGACTCAATGATGCCTACGAAGCGGCGCAGGCTGCTGTTGTCGAAGCGGATGCCACGATCGACCGTCTGCGTGATGAACTCCACACGCTCGAGCGTGAGCGTGATGCTCTGCAGGCGCGCACCGGCGCACTCTCGATGGCACTGGATCAGAAGGATGGTTCCTCTGCGCTGGTCAAGGCCAAGCTTTCCGGTATTCGTGGACTTGTTGCTGAACACATCCAGGTCAAGACAGGTTACGAAGCAGCCATCGCAGCTGGTCTGGGTTCCCTCTCGGATGCTGTTCTTGCTGATGACATGGATTCTGCTATTTCTGCACTAGCCAACGTTGATCGCGACGACTTAGGCCGCGTGGAGATTGTGGTTGCGGCCAAGCCAGGAAAGAGTGGTGTTTCTCTGCCCACTGTTGCTGGTGTAGTTCCAGCTTCTGACGTTGTGACGGCACCAGACGGTGTTCTCGCACTGCTTGCTTCCACCGTGATTGCTGATGATCTCGAAGTTGCTCGCGCTGCGTGGAAGCAGGGTCTCGACAAGTCGGACGCCAACGTGACCATCATTACCAAGGCCGGTGAAGTTCTCACTCGTTTTGTCCTGCGTGGTGGTTCTGGCTCTAAGCAGAGCCGTATTGAGCTGGTTTCCGAACGAGATGCTGCACAAAAGCGCCTCGATGAGGTGATTGGCCTCATCGACAAAGCTCGCCTGGATCTTGCTGACCAGCGAGGTGTGGCTCAGGTTGCCAAGGAACGTTCCACCACCGCACTTGCAGCCCTGCGTGAATACGACTCGCAGCTAGCGGCACGCTCCGAAGCACTCAACCGTGCTCGAGTTCAGGTGGAAGCAGCGATTGCAGAATCTGAACGTTTGAGTGCTGCGCTGGCGCTTGCTGCTTCTTCTGTCGAAGAAGCTGAGCAGAACGCCCACCGCGCCACTAGTGAACTGGAATCTGTAGAGTCACGTCCACGACCTATCCTTGACGTTTCTGCACGCGATGAACTCTTTGCTGAACTGGAATCTGTTCGTGAGAAAGAAGTTCAGGCACGACTGGAACTCGAGACAGCTCGTGAACGAGTCCGCGCTGAGGAACTTCGTGTTGAAGGCTTGCGTCAGCAGCTCGAAGCTGACCGTGCCGCGGCTGAAGAAGCAGCGCGACGTGCTGTGATACGTAAGCGACAGATTGATGCTGCCGCGGGTGTTGCCGATGCACTCCCTGCCGTTTTGGACTCGGTCGATCGCTCGGTTGCTGAAGCTCGTGTGCTTCTTGCTCAGCGAGAAGCAGACCGTGCAGCACAGAACCAAGAATTGGTCACACTGCGTCAAGAAGAATCACAACTTCGTGAGCGTTTGCACGCCATCACCGAGAATGTGCACGGTCTGGAACTGCAAATCTACGAAAAGAAGATGCACCTTTCTGGTCTCCTTGAACGTGCTGGAAACGAACTCGGTCTTGTTGAAGACGT
>JBEBAV010000114.1:0-4104 GCA_041158725.1 Actinomycetota bacterium | reverse complement strand
GCTTCCGGCCTTGCCGACCTGGTCGAAGAAAAGAACAAGGCACTCAAGTCTCAGCTATGAGTCAGACCAGCCCACTGAGGTATCCCGACACCAGTTCGCAGAAGGTGATGACCACCCGCGCCTGGTGGTTGGTCGTACTCAACTTTGTATTGCCTGGATCGGTGCAGGCTCTTGCTGGAAATAAGCGCCTCGGCAAGATTGGCTTGGGCGCAACGCTTGTTCTGATCGGCTTTGTGCTGCTGACACTCCTGCTTGGTTTGCTGTGGCCTACAGCTGTCTTCTTCTTGGCAACGTGGGGTCCCACCTTGTTTGTGGGACAAATTGCGCTGTATGCCTATGCAGCTCTCTGGGCTGTTCTCACGCTGGACACCTTGCGCCTTATTCGCGTGGTGAAGACAGGGCCGCGTGCCAGGTGGTGGGTTGCCAGTGTCACCGTGCTGGCGATGTTCTTTATTTCCGGGGGTGCTGCCTATGCAGCAACCTTGACCGGAAGCCTCAATAATGCACTGGGCAAAATCTTCGTTGCGGGACCTAGTGAACCTCCGGTTGATGGGCAATACAACTTCTTGCTCTTAGGTGGTGACGCAGGCGAAGATCGTCAGGGTCTGCGCCCGGATACTGCTCAGGTCGTGAGCGTGAACGCGGAGACAGGTGCCGCGACCATCATTGGTATGCCGCGAGACCTGCAGTCGATCCCGTTCAACGAAGACTCACCCATGTATTCGCTCTACCCCAACGGTTACACCCAAGAAACAGGTGAATACTGCACACGTTGGGCGTGCCTCAACACGGTGTATGCCGCTGCTGAAATCGATCACCCTGATCTCTACCCCAACGCTGCTGCAGAAGGGTCCTCTCCTGGCATTGAGGCCATGCGTGATGCTGCTGAAGCAATAACCGGACTCGACATTCAGTACTACGTACTTATTGACATGCAAGGTCTGCAAAATCTAATTGATTCACTCGGCGGCGTGGACATCACTGTTGACGAGCGCATCGCTATCGCTGAGCCTGAAACTCCTGAAGAGGAAGTCCCCGAGTGGATTGAAGTGGGCCCGCAGCACATGGATGGCTACCACGCCATGATGTTCATGCGTTCTCGCTGGTCTGGCACCGGCGACTATGACCGCATGAAGCGTCAGCAACAGGTTCAGGAAGCGCTGCTTCGCCAGATGAACCCTGCCAACGTGTTGAGCAAGTTCCAAGAGATTGCCGCCGCTGGAACACAGGTTGTGAAGACCGATATTCCTCAGTCAATGCTGGGATTCTTTGTGGACTTGGGTCTCAAGACCAAAGAACTTCCCATCAACCACATCGAGCTCACGCCCTACTACGAGCCCTTCCCCGTGGACACGGAATTCCCTGACTACCCAAGTATTCAGGCCTACGTGAACTCCGTGATTCACCCACCAGAGCCCACAGAGACACCAGCTCCCTAGGGTCTTCTTCCTTAGTTCTTTTCTCGTCGCCAGCTCAGCTCTGCTGAGCTGCGGGCGACGATGAGAACAACGAACAGCCAACCCCATTCAGTCAGGGCAGAACTTTCGGCAAGCCCTGACACGATGAGCATACTGAGGACCAAGGGCGACCAGAGGTAGACCTCGCTCTTCTTAGCTGTTGCCAAACTCCAGCTTCGGGCAAAAGCAAAACCAATCAAGATCACCAGCAAGGCCAGTCCCACGATGCCCACTTGTAGCCAAGTGTCCAAGTAAATGTTGAGGCCAGAGTTGTGAATGTCTCCACTTCCTGAGTTCATCACGGTGAAGGGCTGCGTCTTTCTGGGCCATAAACCCACCCAACCCCAGCCTTCCAGGGGCTTCATGGATGCAAGGCGAAGCTCTTCACTCCACAATGACAACCGGTATTGCAAAACTTCAGATGAGCTCAGGGCTTCGAGAACAAGACCGCGTAATGCCCAGGCAATGATCACACCAAGCCCGAGCACGCTCACCGCTGCAATCTCGGTTCCACGGCGCACGCTGGCGTCCATCTTGCGCAGCACGAACAGCAAAGCAGCAATAATTGCCACGACGAGTGCCGTGACAAAACCGACCGGAGATGCTGCCAACACAACACACAGTGCAGCACCGAGGATGGACCAGCCCGCAACTTCGCGGGAGACACTCTTTGTGCGCCACTCAATGATGAACGTGATGAGAGCAATCAAAGAGATCAACATGAAGGCATTGCGGGAGCCGAACACTCCTTGAATGCCCTCACCTGTGATGAGGTTTCCTCGAATTCCGAGGAATTCAATGGGGCCGTCAATTAACACCCCAGCAAAAATTTCAAGAACCAACGACGTTGCCAGAAAGACGCGAAGCACATCACCCATGGCACGAATGAGTTGGATAGTGTCTCGGGTTGCCGAAATAGCCAGAGCAAGGAGAACAAAGCTCACCTGGGAAGCACTACCCACCAAGCTTGCCCGGGGGTAGTACGACCAGAAATAGCTGATTGCGCACCACGTCACAAAGACGGCTAAAGATATCGGGAAGAACGCATTCCATCGGACGACCCGGCGGCGGGCAAGCAACATCATCGCGCTCAGAACGAGTTCAGTCACGATGATGGCTGTCAGGCCGGCATTTCCCACGAGGGATCGCAGGAGGTGTGTTCCCAGAGCGGTAGCAATGACAAGGATGCTCATCGCCCGGGCAAAACGGGCGTGAGAGAAGAAGGCATACGCTGCCTCAGCAATACCTGCGGTCTGTGGGGTCACTGCATCGCCTAGGTGAGTGCTTTAGTGATGCGGGTGGGCACCATCACGGTGAGCGACAACATCACGACCAAAGCCCAGCCGGATTGAACCACGAGTTGGCTCTCGGCGAAGCTCTGCGCGATGAGTGCAACAGTGATGAGCAGTGGCAACAGTGAACCGGCGCTGTAGGGGCGGGTATCTACAAGGTCCCATTGTGGGCGATCTATGGCGATAAACCAGGAGCGGGCCAGCAAAGCAAACATGGCTATAGCTAAGGAAACAACTCCGATATAGCCCAATTGCATCCACACATCGAGCCACACGTTGTGAGCTTGGAGGTAGTGCACTCCATTTCGGACAGCCAGGTTATTGAACGGTTCCAGCCAGGGAACCCAGGGGCTGAGCCAGCCCCAGCCAAAGACGGGACGCTGCTGTGCCAACTCTGTCACGGCCGCCCAAATATCTGTTCGACCGGTGAGGTCGGATCCCTTACCCAACAGAGCGAGAAGCTGTTCACGGAAAAGCGAAGCTGTCATTGCAGCCCCTAAGCCCACCGCGAGCATGGTGAGGTACACCGGGCGGCGAGCTGTGGCCGGGCGCGAGCGCATCCAGAGTGCACACAGCGCAACAGCCACCACAGCCGCCAGGGCAATCAAGTCCGTAGCGGAACGGGTCAGGACAATCGTTGCTACCGCCACGAGAATCCACACAGTTCCCCAGTTACGCCAGACCATCTTTTGAGCGAGCTGAATGGAGAAGACAACCAGAGCAATCACAGCAATGAACCCAAGCTGGTTGCGGTTACCCACCACACCTTGGATGGGGCCGCCCTCGAACAAGAGATTGCGGCTCCACTGGTAGACAGCAGGAACCTTGCCTTGGGTGGTGTCTACCCAGATGGGGTAGACGGCTTGCCCGATGAACACGCTGACCCACAGTTCAAACAGCAGCGAGGCCGCAAGTATCCAACGCAGGGTCGTGCCCAAAGCCCGGATGAAGTCATTCCAAGGAAGCGTGAGAGCAATACCCACTCCACCGATCGTCACTTCGATAAAGGGCCACAGCGTGAGTGCCGTGTTGGCAGGCGAGTAGGCCCACGTAACGGACGCAACGGCGAAGAGGGCAAAGAATGCTAACCAGAAAGGGATGCTGCGCCAATGAATGAGGTGGCGTGCTCGGATGATGACGACAATGTAGATAGCCGTGATGAGGACGCCCAGCCCCATGAAGATTTCCCAACCAACCAGGTTGCGGATGGCTTCACCGGCAAAGAGCATGAAGAGCGTGACAACGGCAAGGCCGGTCTTTGCTTTTCTATATTCTTTGGCGGGCATGTATCAAGGCTAGACGAATGCGGCGTGACCTGTGATGGCTCGACCCACAATGAGGGTGTTCATCTCCCT
>JBEBAV010000113.1:0-7209 GCA_041158725.1 Actinomycetota bacterium | reverse complement strand
GCAAGACCGGCACACCTGCCCAAAGTGCCCCCACCGACTACTACTACGCGGTCTATAGCGCTAGCGGTGTTCTACTGGAACAGAACTGGACTGACAAGGCAGAGGCTACCCGTCCACTCTTAGCCAATGGCATCACTGTGGGCCAGGCGACCACCCTGGACGGAGCGATCTTCCCCGTTAAGTCCACCAACGGTCGCACCCTCTTCCACGCCATCGCTGTTCCTGTCACTTTCGATGATGCGACCGGAACACTGGGCACGGTCGTTGTTGCGCTTTCCACCGCTAGTGTGGACAAGCTGATGACCACCTATCTCAGCATCTTCCTAGGTCTTGGTATTGCCATCGTGATCGTGGGAGCATTGCTCACCAGATTCCTCGTGACCACCACGTTCGCGCCGCTGCGCGAGGTGGAAGACACTGCTGTTGCTATCGCTGACGGTGACCTCAGTCTGCGTCTTCCCTCCACCGCTCCCACCAACACTGAGGTGGGGCGACTGAACCGATCACTGAACATCATGTTGGGTCGCATCGACCGCGCTTTTGCTGACCGTGCTCGCACAATTGACCAGATGCAACGCTTCGTCGGTGACGCCAGCCATGAACTACGCACTCCCCTGGTTTCTGTTCGGGGCTATGCCGAGCTCTATCGCATGGGTGCACTCCAAACCCCCGAAGAAATCGGTCAGGCGATGGAGCGCATTGAGAAGGAAGCCATCCGCATGGGTGCTCTTGTAGAAGACCTCCTCGAGCTTGCCCGCATGGATGAAACTCGCCCACTCGAGATTGGCAAGTTTGATCTTCTCAAGATTGCCGAGGATGCAGCCATGGATGCGCGTGCCTTCGATCCTGAGCGCACCATCACTGTCGTGGGAGAGCCGGTCGAGATCTTTGCCGCTGAAAACAAGATTCGCCAAGTGGTAACCAACCTGATGGGTAATGCCCTGCGCTTCACTGACACGGGAACACCACTTGAACTTGTGGTGAGTCACGACGACAAAGCGGGTGAAGCAACTATCTCTGTAGTTGACCACGGTGCTGGAATTCCAAAACAGCTGCGCGAGAAGATCTTTGAGCGGTTCTACCGCGCCGATAACTCCCGTGCACGTGAAACCGGCGGTAGTGGTCTTGGTCTAGCCATTGTGGCTTCGATTGTGAAGGCCCACCAGGGTCGCATTGATGTCACAGCTACCAAGGGTGGTGGCGCCACCTTCTCGGTGACGCTTCCTGTCGTCCACACCCCAGTCGAGGCCTAACCCCTCCACAGCTTGACTGAGCGGACTTCCCAGCGCATCTGAGCGTTCTATCTTGGGCCTCAGAGCGCATTCGGTCCGCAGCACTCCCCCTCCGCTCAGGGGCCGGATGCGCTCTCCTTCAACCTCAAGGAGAACTCATGCCCGTCTTTCACGTCGACAGCGAAGCTGTCTCTCAAGCCAGCTCTGCTGCACAGCAGTCCATTTCACGTATCCAGAGCGAAGTTCTCGCTTTGCATTCCCAACTGAGTAACCTGCACGGCTCCTGGAGCGGAACGGCAGCCACAGCCTTTCAGGCTGTGGTCTCAGAATGGCATCTCACGGCCCAGCGTGTGGACGAAAGTCTAAACTCCATCAACCACGCCCTTTCCCTGGCTGCTCAGCAATACATGGATATTGAGCATGCCACGGCACGAATGTTCCGCGGTTAGCCGCTGAGACAAACAAGAACGCCTCCCCAATCGGCGGGGAGGCGTTCTGTGTGGATTGATAGGACTTAGAAGTCCATGCCGCCAGAAGGGTCACCCATTGGAGGTGCAGCCTTCTCTGGCTTCTCTGCAACGACTGCCTCGGTAGTGAGGAACAGAGCTGCGATCGACGCTGCGTTCTGCAGTGCCGAGCGAGTCACCTTAGCTGGGTCAATAATGCCCGCAGCAAGAAGGTCAACGTACTCGTCAGTTGCAGCGTTGAGGCCCCAACCGATGGTGAGCGAGCGAACCTTGTCGACAACGACACCTGGCTCGTGTCCTGCGTTCAGAGCGATCTGACGCAGAGGGGCTTCGATAGCGATGCGAACAATGTTTGCACCAGTTGCTTCGTCACCGCTCAGCGAGAGCTTCTCGAAAGCAGTCTTGCCAGCCTGGATCAGCGCAACACCACCACCGGGGACGATGCCCTCTTCAACAGCAGCCTTAGCGTTACGGACAGCGTCCTCAATGCGGTGCTTGCGCTCCTTGAGTTCAACCTCAGTAGCAGCACCAGCCTTGATCACTGCAACACCACCGGCGAGCTTAGCCAGGCGCTCCTGGAGCTTCTCGCGGTCGTAGTCGGAGTCAGTGTTGTCGATTTCTGCACGGATCTGAGCAACGCGGCCAGCAATCTGGTCTGCGTCGCCAGCACCCTCAACAATGGTGGTCTCGTCCTTGGTGATAACCACCTTGCGAGCCTTACCCAGCATGTCGAGTTCAACGTTCTCGAGCTTGAGGCCGACCTCTTCAGCGATAACCTGACCACCGGTCAGGATGGCGATGTCCTGAAGCATGGCCTTGCGGCGGTCACCGAAGCCAGGAGCCTTGACGGCTACTGACTTGAAGATGCCACGGATCTTGTTGACCACGAGAGTTGCAAGTGCTTCGCCATCGACGTCTTCCGCGATGATGAGCAGCTGCTTGCCGGTCTGGATGACCTTGTCGACGATGGGCAGCAGGTCCTTGATGTTGGAAACCTTGCTGTTCACGATGAGGATGTAGGGGTCCTCGAATACTGCTTCCTGACGCTCTGGGTCAGTAACGAAGTAGGCGGAGAGGTAACCCTTGTCGAAGCGCATACCTTCAGTGAGCTCAAGCTCGGTGCCGAAAGTGTTGGACTCCTCAACGGTGACAACACCTTCCTTGCCGACCTTGTCGATAGCTTCAGCGATCAGTGCGCCGATCTCGGGGTCAGCTGCGGAGATAGATGCAGTAGCTGCGATCTCTTCCTTGGTCTCAACTTCTTTAGCGTTGTTGATGAGCTCTGCAGAAACAGCTGCAACAGCCTTCTCAATACCGCGCTTGAGGGAGATGGGGTCTGCACCTGCAGCTACGTTGCGAAGACCTTCGCGAACGAGTGCCTGAGCGAGAACGGTTGCGGTGGTGGTTCCGTCACCAGCAACGTCGTCGGTCTTCTTGGCAACTTCCTTGACCAGCTCTGCGCCGATCTTTTCGAATGGGTCGTCCAGTTCGATTTCCTTCGCGATGGACACACCATCGTTAGTAATCGTGGGGGCGCCCCACTTCTTCTCGAGGACGACGTTGCGTCCACGTGGGCCAAGGGTGACCTTGACGGTGTCAGCAAGGATGTTCAGACCGCGCTCTAGACCGCGACGTGCCTCTTCATCAAAAGCAATGATTTTTGCCATGGTTGTTTTTCGTCCCTCCCGGACGTCAGAAATACTGCAAGGATTAGCACTCAATTCAATCGAGTGCTAATCCAATATTGGCACTCTCATGCTCCGAGTGCAAGTACGTCCGCGGTGAGCGAAAGAGAAGAAGCCCTCCCCGGTGGGGAGGGCTTCTCAACAGTCGAAAGACTTAGCCAGCTATGTTGACGGTTCCACCGGGAACATAGGACTCGAGGGGAACCATTTCGATCCACGTGTTACCAGGAGCCAGGCGAATGGTCACGCCGTTGTCACCCTTGAACACAATGGGAGAGGCAGTTCCCGCCTTGCTCCAGGTGCCGTGAACAACCTTGCCGCCACTGAGCACGAAAAGCTCACCGGAGTCCACCATGCGGGTGCGGGGAACACCCACGAACTCGTCGACGTTCACACGCATGATGACAACGTTGGCAGCTGAAAGCTGAGCACCGGTGAGGTCGAGGTCAGGACCCTCCCACTGGGTGCGCAGGTAACGGCCATTGCCGTCATAGGTCCAGGTGTTGTCAGAAGAGTTACTGAAAATGCTCTGAACAGAGGTCGCGGGAGTTCCATCCAACACTGCTGTGGAGGTTGCCAGTGAGGACGAATACGCCCACTGCTGAGCGGGGGGAGCCAGACCTGCGTTTGCAGCAATGACTTCCTGGGCGTGCAGCATCAAGTTGTAGGGAGCGACGTTGTAGTCGTTACGGAACATGGCTGGATCGTTCTCGGTGACGTTGACCAAGCCTGTGTCCACAGCAAGGTCGCGGGTTTCCTGCGCACCATATCCGGAGTAGGCAATGATGCCGCCGAAGGGAGCAGCAATGTCCGCATCCATGGGACGCAGCGAACGGACAGGTCCAACCACTGCAGGAACGTTAGAGTTCCAAATGCCTACGTAGCGAGTGATACCGCCTTCAACGATCTCCTCAAAGACCACATCTGCCTGGTTGAGGCCATCCTGAGGCTCACAGGCGAAAACGTTACAAATCTTGACGGACAAAGTTGGACCAACCGTGGTTCCCTCAGCCAGTGCGATGCCCGTGAGGGGTGCATAGGAAATGGGTGCAGGGGCCTTATAGGTCGACTTGTAGTCCGGGGTAGCGGGACTGCTAGCTCCACCAGAACAGGCCGCTAGGCCTAGTGCAAGAGCACTGGCAGCAGCCACACCGACGATACGGATGAGGGTACGCGATTGAGTAGTCACGGAGAAAGACTAACGCCGCCCACATACGTGGACGGCGTTAGCTCGGGCGTGCCCGAATATTACGAGGCTTTAAGCCAGTCGAACCGACTCAGCCTGAGGACCCTTGTTTCCGGTACCGATTTCGAAAACAACCTTCTGACCCTCTTCGAGGACCTTGTAGCCGTTCATATCGATAGCGGAGTAGTGGACGAAAACGTCCTGCTCGTCGCCGTCTACGGTTACAAAACCGTAGCCCTTTTCAGCGTTGAACCACTTAACGGTTCCAGTGGCCATGTGTAACTCCAATTGCAGTATCCCAACCGACACACACAAATCGCTTGTGCCGTTGGTCTCACACTACTGGTGAATCACACAAAACAGTTAGCCTTGCCTAACTTTTAAATGTCGCGAATTGACAACGATTTAGCCGGGATAGTCCAAACCAATGACCAGAGTCAGTTGAGCAGAGCTCTCGATGTACTTATCGGTGAGCTTGATGTCGCCATAACCGAGAGACTTTGCCAGACCCTTTGCGGCACCCTCAAGGCTGGGGTTGCCGTAGTAGATGAACGTCGTTTCAGCTGTTTCGCTGGCGTTCGACTTTGCGCCAATGGTCCAACCTTCGGTAGCAAGCTGATCGCCCACCGCGGTAGCAACACCTGTTTCACCGGTCCCATTGAGCACGTTCACTACAGAAGCTGGATCAACAGTGGGAACAACTTCGGCACGAGGTGTTGCCGAGGGGGCCTGAGTGGGCAGAGCAAAGATGCTCTCAAAATCCTTCATGCTAATGCTGTCACTGGTCACAACCAGGGTTCCAACACCACCAACAACGAGAACACCGGTTGCAAGAGCAGCCCACGCAAAGGGAACAAAACGTGCGCCACGGCGCTTCGGGGCACGGTGAACACCACGGCGTTCCAGCCCTGGGGCAAGATCGTCGAACTGGTCGCGCTCTGGTTTCTCAGACATCGTTCTATTCTCTCAGTTGTTTTCTGAGGATTCTGGGTTAACCCGCTTCTGACGAGAACTGCGACGATCTTCACGAACACGCTGCAACCTTTTCACCAGCATGGGGTCATAAGCCAACGCAGCCTCTGAATCCATCAGTTTGCCAAGTACTTGGTAATACCTGGCCGGGGACAAACCAAAGGTTTGCCGAATAGCGTCTTCTTTCGCACCGGGGTGCTGCCACCATTCACGCTCAAAGTCGAGAATGGCACGATCACGCTCGTCAAACACGGGCCGACTATGGGACTCGAACCCACAACCCCCGCTTTACAAGAGCGGTGCGCTACCAATTGCGCCAAGTCGGCTGGCGTGAGGTGAAGAACACCTCACTACCCGTTAATCCTAACCTGCGGCTGGAGTAGCGGGAGTTGTCGAGGCAGACTCACCAGCAACCTGGGTGACGAATGCCAAGAATTCCTTGGGGTCAACAATAGAACCGGTGTAGACCTTGCCATTGACTAGAACGGTGGGAGTACCCACGCCAGCAGCGCCGGAGTCCTTAGCTGCTTGGGCCATAGGGCCGTTCAGAGCGTAATCAGTTGCCTGAGTAGCCCAGGGAACAAAAGTCTTGTCCTTGATGCACTTCGCAATCTTGGACTGGTTCTGAGGCTTCTGTGCATCAATCAAAGCAGTGATCTCATCATCGTTGAGACCAGGTGTTCCTTCTTGAGGCTGGTTTGCATAGAAGGCCTGGTTAACTTTCCAGAAGGTGTCTGGAGAGTAGTTCGCGACACACGCTGCGGCAGCAGTGGAGCGAATGGAGTACTTGGTTCCAGCTGACTGGTTTGCCAGCATGCCAATGGGGTGAAGTTCGAGGGTTGCAGCCCCAGCCTCAACCAGAGTCTGAAGCTGTTCGGCGTTAGCTTCATCGAATGCTTTACATGCAGGGCAGAGGTAGTCCTGATAAACCTCAATAGCCACGGTGGAAGACCCCGGCATCGGCTTGGTTGCAACAGGATCAGCACCTGGAGAACCTGCTTCGCTGAGAATAGCTGCCATGTTTGCACCACTGAGGATGATGCCGTCGCTGGCCATGTTGGCGGGGCGAGGACCTTCCTTGGGTGCCGAAGTGGCGATGGTAGAAATAAAGATTGCCGCGATAGCAATAACTGCTAATGCAACACCACCTTGAATAAAGAGTTTGCGACGTTTGTCGTTCTTCTGCTGTTGTTCGCGAAGTTCTTTCGCCTTCGCACGAGCAGCTTCACGCTGCTGGTTTCGAGTGGGTCGGTTGCCGTGGGCTCCGGTGCTCATTCTCGTTATCTCCAATATGTGGGGGACGTAAATAGACGTTCGTCAAAACACGCAAAGACTAGAGTACGTGTGAACGCTGGGAAATTGCTAAACGGTTCCTGATCGCAGGCGCGCAACTTCATAGAGTGCAACGCTGGCAGCAATACCTGCGTTGAGTGACTCCGTGCTGGACGAGATAGGAATCGAGACAATCGCGTCACAGTTGTCGGTGACGAGCTTGGACAAGCCCTTACCTTCATTACCCACCACGATCAGCAGGGGGCGGTCAGCTAGTTCAAGCCCGGGAAGCATGGTGTCTCCGCCGCCGTCCAAACCAATGACAAAGACGCCCTGGTCCTTGAAAGACTTAATGGTGGCCGTGAGGTTCGACGCCATCGACACAGGAAGGCGAG
>JBEBAV010000112.1:0-17292 GCA_041158725.1 Actinomycetota bacterium | reverse complement strand
TTAAACGAGAAAACCCTCGCTATTGCGAGGGTTTTTCTTGCTGGGGTACCTGGACTCGAACCAAGAACAAAGGTACCAGAAACCTCCGTGTTGCCAATTACACCATACCCCACCGGGTCTGGGCTAAGCCCCGAACCGACTCCCTAGCCTAACCCACGAGGGCCGGCCGAAACAAACCGAGGGAGGTTAGCGTTCGTTGAAACGAACGAGTCGATCAATGGTGTCCTTTTTGCCCAGAATCTCCATGGATTCGAACAATGGAGGCGAAATACGTCGACCCGAAATCGCAGTGCGCAAAGGTCCAAACGCATTGCGAGGCTTGAGCTCCAAACCTTCGATCAATGCCTCGTTGAGCGCTGCTTGGATCTTGTCGTGCGTGAACTCTGCCTCTGGAATCAGTTCCAGCACGCCCACAGAGGCCGCAACAATTTCTCCCGCATTCTCAGGCAGACCCTTGAGAGCATCTTCTGCGTAGCTGATTTGAGAGGCAGGGGTGAACAGGAATTCGAGAAGCTCAGGAGCTTCGGAGAGGACATTCATGCGGGTCTGAACCAAAGGTGCCGCAGCTGCAAGAATCTCCAGCTGGTCATCTGTGGGGTTGTTGGAGAGAACGTTGCCTGCTTGCAGATAAGGAATCATGCGCGCTGTAAAGTCTTCGACGCTGAGCAGACGAATCTGGTCACCATTGATGGAGTCAGCCTTCTTCTGGTCAAAACGTGCAGGGTTAGGGTTCACGTTGACCACGTCAAAGGCCTTAACCATCTCCTGGATGGAGAACACATCACGGTCGTGAGATAGTGCCCAGCCCAGCAATGCGAGGTAGTTGATCAAACCCTCAGGAATGAATCCACGATCGCGGTGGTGGAACAGGTTAGCTTCGGGGTCACGCTTGGAGAGCTTTTTATTGCCCTCCCCCATGACGTAAGGAAGGTGACCGAAGCGAGGAATGTGGGTTGTAAATCCTGCGTCAATGAGTGCGTGATACAGCGCAATCTGGCGAGGAGTGGATGACAGCAAGTCCTCTCCACGCAGCACATGGGTGACCTGCATGATGGCATCATCAACTGGGTTCACCAGCGTGTAGAGAGGATCACCGTTGGGGCGAACCACAACGAAGTCGGGGAAGGAACCTGCAGGGAACGTGATTTCGCCACGAACCAGGTCATCAAAGGTGATGTCTTCGTCGGGGACGCGCACGCGCAGTGCAGGGAGGCGACCCTCAGCACGGAATGCAGCCTTCTGCTCTTCGGTCAGATCACGATCAAAGTTGTCATAGCCGACCTTGGGATCCTTACCTGCAGCAAGGTTACGAGCTTCGATCTCTTCAGGAGTGGAGAAGCTCTCATAAACACGACCGGTGGCCTTGAGCTTTTCAATAACCTCTTTGTAAATGTCAGAGCGCTGAGATTGACGATAGGGGCCGTGGGGTCCACCGACGTTGATTCCCTCATCCCAATCCAGGTTCAACCAGGTCAGTGCATCAATGATCTGCTCGTAGCTTTCCTCGGAATCACGAGCAGCGTCTGTGTCTTCGATGCGGAAGATGAATTTACCGCCGGTGTGACGCGCGTATGCCCAGTTGAACAGAGCAGTGCGCACCAGTCCTACGTGAGGAGTACCGGTGGGTGATGGGCAGAAGCGCACGCGAACGTCGCTCCCCGTCGCCGTGGAGAAGGGGTAATTCGTTGTCATGCGTCGAGTCTGACCATCCAGCCGTGACGGTCAGGAAGGCGACCGTATTGAATATCTGTAAGTTCCTTGCGAAGGCTCATGGTGAGCTCACCTGCAGGTGCATCTGGGTTGCCAACAGATAAGCCGTTTGCACCAATGAGCTGACCAATAGGAGTGATCACTGCAGCAGTTCCACACGCAAAAACTTCAGTGATCTTGCCGGAGGCAACGCCTTCCTTCCATTCTGTGATGGGAACGCTGCGCTCTTCAACAACAAGACCACGGTCCTTTGCCAAAGCGATAATGCTTTCACGCGTGATTCCTTCAAGAATGGTTCCGGTGAGCTTGGGGGTGACCAGCTTGCCATCCTTGTGAACAAAGAAGACATTCATACCGCCGAGTTCTTCGACGTTGGTTCCAGTTTCAGAATCAAGGAAGAGCACCTGTGCACATCCGTTTTCGTAAGCCTCAACCTGTGCGGTCAAAGAGGATGCGTAGTTTCCACCGCACTTGGCAGAACCTGTTCCCCCCTTACCCGCACGTGAGTACTCAGTGGTGAGCCAGATCTTCACCGGTGCAACACCTTGAGCAAAGTACGCACCAGCTGGGGAAGCAATGAGGTAGTAGCCGACCTTGTGTGCTGCACGAACACCGAGGAAGGTTTCGTTCGCAATCATGAAGGGACGAAGGTACAAGCTTGTCTCGGGGGCCGAAGGAACCCACTTGCCATCCACCGCGATGAGCTGCTTGATGGATTCAATGAAGTCTGGAACCGAGAGTTCGGGCAAGGCCATGCGGCGAGCTGAACGCTGCAAACGCAGAGCGTTAGCTTCGGGACGGAAGGTCCAGATTGAACCATCAGCGTGACGGTAGGCCTTGAGACCTTCGAAAATTTCTTGGCCGTAGTGCAAAACCGAAGCTGCAGGGTCGAGAGTCAGCGGGCCGTAAGGCTGAACATGAGCATTGTGCCAACCCTGGTCAACTGTCCAGTCAATGGAGACCATGTGGTCGGTGAAGTGCTTTCCAAAACCGGGATCCGCAAGAATCTCTTCGCGTGCCGCCTCAGCACGCGCTGATGACGACGGGGTGAGAGCGAAGTTCAGTGGAAACGTCGATGTTTCGTTGCTCATGATCTTCCTAACTTCCTAAGAGAGACGGGCGACGATAGCGTCGCCAATCTCGCTGGTGCGACGAGGGGTGGAGCCACGCTCAGCGAGGTCAGCAGCGACGGCATCGTTGATGCGCGCTGCGGCCTCTGCGTAACCAAAGTGTTCCAGCAAAAGACCCACGGAAAGGATTGCCGCAGTAGGGTCTGCTTTTTGCTGTCCAGCAATGTCAGGTGCTGAACCGTGTACGGGCTCGAACATGCTGGGGAAGGCATTGGTGGGGTTGATGTTCCCACTGGCTGCCAGGCCAATGCCTCCGCTGATTGCGGCGGCAAGGTCGGTGAGGATGTCACCGAAAAGGTTATCTGTGACAATGACGTCGAAACGTGCAGGGTCAGTAACAAAGAAAATTGTTGCAGCATCAATGTGCAAGTAGTCAACCGAAACGTCAGGGTATTCAGTAGCAACAGCGTCCACGATGCGGCTCCAAAGGGAACCGGCGTTGACCAGAACGTTGGTCTTGTGCACCAGAGTCAACTTCTTGCGATCACGCTTGGCGGCAAGATCAAAGGCGTAGCGAACTACACGCTCAACACCGTGTGCAGTGTTGACGGAGAGTTCGTTGGCAATTTCAAACTCGGTGCCCTGTCGCAGTGCACCACCGTTTCCCACATAGGGACCCTCGGTACCTTCACGCACCACAACAAAGTCAACATCTCCGGGGTGCGCCAAGGGGCTGACTACACCGGGGAAAATCGCGGTGGGACGCAAGTTGACGTAGTGGTCGAGGCTGAAGCGCAACTTCAGTAGGAGACCACGTTCTATGATTCCGGCAGGAATACGGGGGTCTCCAGGCTTACCCCCAACAGCACCCAGCAAAATTGCTTCGTGGGAAGCAATCGCTGCAAGGTCTTCCTCACTGAGCACATCGCCGGTGGCGAGGTAGCGGTCGGCACCGAGAGAGAACTGTGTCTTCTCAACAACCAGGTCAGCTGAGGGAGCAACTACGTCCAACACCTTCACTGCCTCAGCAATGACCTCGGGGCCAATACCGTCACCGGGGATGACTGCGAGCTTGAGTGTGCGCGACATGGGAGTTCCTTGAGTTATTTCGATTATTCGGTGATGTCTACTTCGAGCATGACATCTGCCTCGATGGCCTTGCGGACCTTCTCAAGCAGTGCAGCAGGAACGGGTGAGTCCACGGTGAGTACGGAGAGTGCTTTGCCCCCGAGGTTCTGGCGAGCAATCTGCATACCAGCGATGTTGATCTTCGCGTCGCCGAATTCCTTGCCGTAAACGGCAACAATTCCGGGACGGTCGATGTACTGCATCACGATGAGGTGGTCATCGATAGGCACATCCACTTCGTAGCCGTTGATCTCGACGATCTTCTCTACCTGCTTGATACCGGCAAGAGTTCCCGAAACAGAGATCTGAGTACCGTCGCTGAGAGCACCCCGCAAAGTAAGCATGGTGCGGTATTCGGGAGATTCTTCTTCGCTCAGGCTGCGAACAACAATGCCACGCTGTTCGGCCAGCAACGGTGCGTTGACGTAGGAAACGCTTTCGCTGACCACGTTAGTGAAGATTCCTTTGAGTGCAGCCAGCTTGAGAACCGAAGTATCAAACTGGGTAATTTCGCCGCGAACCTCAACATCAACAGAGGTGAGAGGGCTGGTGTGTGCAAGTCCAGAGAACACCTGGCCCAGCTTCTCCACGAGAGGAATAGCGGGTCGAACGTAAGGATCAATCACACCACCGGCAACGTTGACGGCGTCAGGTACAAGCTCACCGCTCAGGGCCAAACGGACAGACTTGGCAACCGAAATGCCAGCCTTCTCCTGTGCTTCATCGGTCGATGCACCCAGGTGAGGGGTGGTGATGACGTTGGGCAGGCCCAGCAGAGGCGAACCGGTGGGGGGTTCAGACACAAACACGTCCAGACCAGCACCCGCAATGACATTGTTGGTGAGGGCTTCGAAAAGTGCGTCTTCGTCAATAAGTCCACCACGTGCCACGTTGATCACGTAGGCGGTGGGCTTCATTGCAGCAAGCTGTGCCTCACCGATCATGCCGGTGGTTTCAGGAGTCTTGGGCATGTGAATGGTGATGAAGTCGGAAGATTCGATCAGTTCATCGAGGGTGACCAACTGAACACCCAGCTGCTGTGCACGAGCAGAGGTGACGTAGGGGTCGTAGGCAATAACCTTGGTGCCAAAGGCCTTCATGCGTTCGGCAATGAGTGCACCAATACGGCCCAGGCCGATGATGCCGATGGTCTTTTCGAACAGCTCAGTACCGGTGTAGGCGCTGCGCTTCCACTTGCCCTCAGCAAGTGCTGCGTGAGCAGCAGGGATGTGGCGAGCGAGGCTCAAGATGTGACCGCAGGTCAGTTCTGCAGCAGAAATGATGTTGGAGGTGGGGGCGTTCACTACCATGACACCAGCAGCGGTAGCTGCCTTGATGTCTACGTTGTCCAGGCCCACACCAGCGCGTGCGATGACCTTGAGGTTGGGGGCTGCAGCAAGAACTTCAGCATCAACCTGTGTAGCTGAGCGAACCAGGATTGCGCTTGCCGAGTGCACAGCTTCGAGCAGTGCGGGACGGTCGGTTCCGTCGACGACGCGCACATCGAAATCCGGGCCCAGAGCCTCGATAGTGGCAGGAGAAAGCTCTTCAGCAAGAAGGACGACGGGCTTAGTCACGAGTATTGATTTCCTTAGTTCACGTACCGCACGGGAAGTTCAAGTCTATCCGAGCAGTATGGGGCTGTTTTGCGCTAATTCACGCTGAAAATGAGGAAAGCGTTAGTTCCCAAAGCTAGGTCAACCCCCACTACGGCAGAGATGGATAACGCCACGATATAAATCACGAGTGCAGGGCCGAGCGTGAGCTTTCTGGTCACCCATAACGCCCCACAGAAGAGGACAACCGGCGCAACAATGCCGAAGACCACAGCAAACCAGCCAAAGGCACTCAATCCGATGCCCAGGCTGAGGCTTTGGGTCACGACTCCGATGAAGTTTCCGATACCTTCCCACACGTCATAGGCGAAAAGGAGGGCAAAAACCGCGGCCACTACCCAGGCACCGATAGAGCGCTTCAGCTTCTCGTTCATGCCTAACCTGCCCATGCGACGTAGGGCCACGGAATGAGCACGACTGCCCCAAGCAGTAAAAACAGCAGACGGGTAGCTACCTTTTTGTTTTTACCCACGTAAAGAACTGCACCAAACCAGATTGCAGGAGCTGCCACAGACAACCACAAACCAAACTGGAACATGGCATTTCCGAGAGCATCAGCGATTTGGGTGGGGTTACGCAGAGCGGTAATCAACCAGGCCACTGAGAACAATAAATAGATCCCAGCGAAGATGCCAAAGCCAATCAACGCGGCAGAACTGAGACCGGGTGGCTGGTCTGAAATTTCTGGAGCGTTCTTGGTTGGTTTGCTCTTCTTAACGGAAGAAGCGCCACCCGCGTCCCGCTTCGCACTCAGTGGAGAGCCCGTTGTCAGGCGATCATCGTCGCCTGCCCAACTGAGGGCATCTTCTTCTGGAGTACTCATACGAGACGCGCGTGGCGCATCCTCTCTTTAGCTAATGACTAGCGAGCGGCAGAGCCCTCGGTGTAGTCCTTGTCCTGTGGGCGCCATGCGAAGAGCTCGCGCAGCTTGCGACCGGTTGCTTCGATGGGGTGCGCAGCACCCTTCTCGCGGAGGGCTAGGAACTCGGGAGCTCCTGCATCCTGGTCGTTGATGAAGCGGGTTGCGAAGGCACCGTTCTGGATGTCTGCGAGAACTTCCTTCATGTGCTCCTTGACCGAAGGGTCAATCACGCGAGGACCGGAAACGTAGTCACCGAACTCCGCAGTGTCGGAAACCGACCAACGCTGCTTTGCAATGCCACCTTCCCACATGAGGTCAACGATGAGCTTGAGTTCGTGCAGTACCTCGAAGTACGCGATCTCGGGCTGGTAGCCAGCCTCTACGAGGGTCTCGAAGCCGTACATTACGAGCTGTGAAGCACCACCACAGAGAACAGCCTGCTCACCAAAGAGGTCAGTCTCGGTCTCTTCGGTGAAGGTGGTCTTGATACCACCGGCACGCAGACCACCGATTGCCTTGGAGTAAGACCATGCAGTTGCCCAGGCGTTTCCGGTTGCGTCGTTCTCGACTGCAACGATGACGGGAACACCACGGCCTGCGAGGTACTCGCGACGAACGGTGTGACCTGGGCCCTTAGGAGCTACAAGTGCAACGTCCACGTTGGAAGGAGCAGTGATGTAGCCGTAACGGATGTTGAAACCGTGACCGAAGATGAGGGTCTTACCTGCAGAGAGGTTAGGAGCGATGTCATCTGCGTACAGGTGACGCTGCACCTGGTCTGGTGCGAGAATGACGATGACGTCTCCCCATGCAGCTGCCTCAGCAGTGGTCATGACCTTGAGACCAGCCTCTTCTGCCTTAGCAATTGACTTTGAGTTGGCCTTCAGACCGACTACGACGTCAACGCCAGAGTCGTGCAGGTTGAGTGCGTGTGCGTGGCCCTGTGAGCCGTAGCCAATAACAGCAACCTTCTTACCCTTGATGAGCTCGAGGTCAGCGTCCTTGTCGTAGTGAATTTCAGTCACTTTGGGTTTTCTCCTTGTTTGTAGGTTTGGAAAATCTGGAAAAACTAGTTCTTGTACACGCGCTCAGTAATTGACTTGCTACCGCGACCGATAGCAAGCAGTCCAGACTGGGCTAGTTCTTTGATTCCATAAGGCTCGAGAACCTTGAGGAATGCAGAAATCTTTGCTGAATTACCGGTGACCTCAATCACGAGAGCATCGGTGGCCACATCCACCACGCGGGCACGGAACAGAGAAACTGCCTCGAGCACCTGTGAGCGGGTGGAGTTGTCAACACGAACCTTGATCAGCATGTGCTCACGAGCTACGGACTGTTCAGGGTCGAGTTCCACAATCTTGATCACGTTGACGAGCTTGTTCAGCTGCTTGGTGATCTGCTCGAGTGGAAGGTTTTCCACGTCAACCACGACGGTGATACGGGAAAGTCCCTCAATCTCACTGTGACCCACGGCGAGGGATTCAATGTTGAAACCGCGACGTGCGAAAAGTCCCGCAACGCGGGTCAGAAGACCTGGCTTGTCCTCAACGAGGAGGCTCAAAATGTGTGTGCTCATATTGGCTACTCCCCTACTCGTCCGTGTCCCAGGTGGGCGCGTGGTCTCTGGCATATTGGACATAACTGTTGCTCACACCCTGAGGAACCATAGGCCACACCATGGAGTCAGCGCTCACGACAAAGTCGATCACAACGGGGCGATCATTCGTTTCGAGGGCCAGCTTGATGGCGGCGTCGATTTCTTCTTCCTTAGTGACACGAATACCGAGAGCGCCATAAGCGTCAGCAAGCTTGACGAAGTCAGGAACTCGAACGGTGTCGTGGCCTGTGTTCAAGTCCGTGTTGGAGTAGCGACCGTCATAGAACAGGGTCTGCCACTGGCGAACCATACCCAGTGACGAGTTGTTGATAATTGCCACCTTGATGGGGATGTTGTTGATGGTGCAGGTGGCCAACTCTTGGTTGGTCATCTGGAAACATCCATCGCCATCAATAGCCCAGACCACACGGTCAGGCTCTCCCACCTTGGCACCCATAGCTGCAGGCACGGAGTAACCCATGGTTCCTGCACCACCAGAATTCAGCCAGGAGTTGGGTCGGTTGTACTTGATGAACTGGGCAGCCCACATCTGGTGCTGACCAACACCGGCAGCAAAGATTGCTTCGGGGCCGGAGAGCTCACCGATACGGGTAATGATGTGCTGAGGCGCCAGGAGTCCATCGGTGGGCTCTGAGTAGCCCAGTGGGTATTCCTTGCGAAGTGAGTTGAGGGTGCTCCACCATTCGGAGAAGTCAGCCTTCGTAGCCCCAGGAGTTGACTTGTAGACGTCAATGAGGTCAGTAATGACCTCCTTGAGGTCGCCCACAATGGGAACTTCAGCGGCGCGAATCTTGCCAATTTCAGCAGGATCAATGTCTACGTGAATAACTTTGGCATTCGGCGCAAACAGAGAGGCCTTACCGGTCACACGGTCATCAAAACGTGCACCGAGAGTAATCAGTAGGTCAGATTCCTGTAGTGCGAGAACCGCAGGAACAGTTCCGTGCATACCGGGCATGCCGAGGTTGTTTTCGTGGCTGTCGGGGAATGCTCCGCGAGCCATCAAGGTGGTCACAACAGGAGCCCCAACGAGGTCAACCAGTTCGAGTAGTTCCTTGGAAGCGCCCGAGCGAATGATTCCACCACCGACGTAGAAGACTGGCTTCTTCGCTTCGACGATGAGGTCAGCTGCTGCCTGAATTTGTTTGCCGTGTGCCTTGGTTACCGGACGGTATCCGGGAAGTTCAAGCATGGCCGGCCACACGAAGGGAACCTCCGCCTGCTGAGCATCCTTGGTGATGTCTACGAGGACAGGACCTGGACGGCCAGTTGAGGCGATGTGATACGCCGCAGCAATAGTTGCCGGGATGTCCTCAGCCTTGGTCACCAAGAACGAGTGCTTGGTAATGGGCATTGTGATACCGACGATGTCGGCTTCCTGGAAAGCATCAGTACCCATCAGGTGAGAGAACACCTGACCGGTGATGGCCAGCAGAGGAACCGAGTCCATGTAGGCATCTGCGATAGCAGTAACAAGGTTGGTTGCACCAGGACCAGAGGTCGCGATGCAGACCCCGGTCTTGCCGGTTGCCGAGGCATAACCTTGAGCAGCGTGACCAGCACCCTGCTCATGGCGCACCAGAATGTGGCGCAGCTTCTTGGAGTCCATCAGTGGGTCATAGACCGGGAGGATGGCGCCTCCTGGCAGACCGAAGACATCGGTGACACCGATGAGTTCAAGTGTGCGAACGACTGCCTCAGCACCTGAAATGACGGGCGCTGTGGAAGACGCGGCGGGCGTCGTGGTGGGGAGTGATTCCGTAGACATCGTGAATCCCTTAGTTGGAAGGCGAAAAGTGATAGGGGGCGTCGTTACCCAGTAATCGCACCCTCGGATGCGGAATGCACCAGCTTGGAGTACTTTGCAAGTACACCGCGGGTGTAACGCGGAGGGAGCGGAGCCCAGCCGATTCGGCGAGCTTCGAGCTCTGATTCGTCGACGAGTAGGTCGAGCGTCCGAGCTGCGATATCGACCCGTATGAGATCACCATCGCGCACGAGGGCGACGGGTCCACCGTCAACAGCCTCGGGAGCTATATGTCCGATACACAGTCCGGTTGTGCCGCCTGAGAATCGTCCGTCTGTCAATAGTAGAACATCTTTACCCAGTCCCGCACCCTTGATGGCTGCGGTGATGGCCAGCATCTCACGCATACCGGGACCGCCCTTGGGGCCTTCGTAGCGAATGAGGACGATGTCGCCCTTGTTGATGCTTCCTTCGGTGAGGGCATCCATAGCTGCACGTTCGCGCTCAAACACACGAGCGGGACCTTCGAATACTTCGAGGTCAAAACCTGCAGTTTTCACCACAGCACCTTCTGGAGCAAGTGATCCGTGCAGGATGGAGATTCCACCGGTTGCGTGAATGGGGTTGTCCAAGGTGCGGATAACTTCACCGTCCAGAGGAAGAAGGTTCATCTCTGCCAAGTTCTCGGCCAGAGTCTTACCGGTCACGGTGAGTGCATCACCGTGGAGCAGACCTGCATCCAGCAGCGCCTTCATCACAACGGGAACACCGCCAACGCGGTCGACATCGTTCATGACATACTGACCAAATGGCTTGAGGTCTCCAATGTGGGGAACCTTGTCAGCAATACGGTTGAAGTCTTCCAAGCTGAGATCAACGTCAGCTTCGCGCGCAATAGCGAGCAAGTGAAGTACAGCGTTGGTGGAACCGCCGAATGCCATGACGACAGCAATCGCGTTTTCGAATGCCTTCTTGGTCATGATGTCACGAGCTGTAATGCCCTGACGGATCAGGTTAACTACCGCTTCACCGGAACGGTGTGCGTAGTAGTCTCGTCGACGGTCTGCACTCGGTGGTGCTGCAGAACCGGGAAGGCTCATACCCAGTGCCTCGGCAACAGAGGCCATGGTGTTTGCGGTGTACATACCGCCGCAGGCACCTTCACCAGGGCAGATAGCGCGCTCAATGCGGTCGAGGTCTTCTTCGCTCATGGTGCCGGCCTTGCACGCACCCACAGCTTCGAACGCGTCAATGATGGTCACGTTCTTTTCGGTGCCATCAGAGAGACGAACCCAGCCCGGAGCAATCGTTCCGGCGTAGAGGAATACCGAGGCCAAATCGAGGCGAGCAGCGGCCATCAACATACCGGGCAGTGACTTGTCACAACCGGCCAAAAGTACCGAACCATCCAAGCGCTCTGCCTGCATCACGGTTTCTACCGAGTCTGCAATAACTTCACGGGAAACCAGCGAGAAGTGCATACCCTCGTGCCCCATGGAAATACCGTCAGAAACGGACACGGTTCCGAACTGGAGGGGGTAGCCACCACCAGAGTGGACGCCCTCTTTCGAGGCCTGTGCCAGGCGGTCGAGGCTGAGGTTGCAGGGAGTGATCTCGTTCCAGGAGCTAGCCACACCAATCTGGGGCTTACTCCAGTCTTCATCACCCATGCCGACAGCACGGAGCATTCCGCGGGAAGCGGCTTTCTCGATACCGTCTGTAACGTCGCGACTGCGGGGCTTCATGTCGTTTTCTGGCATAGGAATAAGTCTACGACCTTCAGACTCTCAGTTAACTCCCAGCGCGCTGGGGATAAACCCTCATATTCCTCGCAGTATCGCAACTAGGCTGGAACAAATGATTCAAGTTGGAATGAGCGCGTCCTGCGTATATCCCCTGGCCTGTGAAGATGGCTTCCGTTTCGCCCACAAGGCTGGGTATGACGGTGTTGAGGTGATGGTCACGCGCGAACCTGTCACACAAAGCGTTGACGGCATCAAGAAGCTCATCGACACCTATGAAACACCCGTGCTATCTATTCACGCACCTGTACTTTTACTCACCCACTTTGTCTGGGGTCGTGATCCACAAATCAAACTGGAAAAATCGGCTGAACTTGCTGCCAATGTCGGCGCAAGCACCGTAGTTGTGCACCCACCTTTCCGCTGGCAGTCCACCTATGCCGAGAAATTCCTCGACATCGTGCGTCAAACTAGCCACAACACTGGCATCACTATTGCAGTGGAGAACATGTTCCCGTGGAAGGTTCGCAACTCCCAGATGCAGGCCTATGCCCCAGGGCCTGATCCACGTGAGCTGGACTGTGACGCAATTACTCTCGACTTCTCCCACGCGGCACTGTCTGGCCACGACAGCCTAGAGCTTGCCCTGGAATACGGCGAGCGCCTGCGTCACGTTCACCTCACGGATGGTTCAGCGGCGGCGGATGACAACCGCATCTTCGACGAGCACTTACTCCCCGGTTACGGCAAGCAGCCTGTTGCTGAAGTGCTTCAGCACTTGGCAGCTCGTGACTGGGATGGCCACGTCGTCGCAGAGGTGAATACCCGCAAGGCTAAGACTGAAGAGGAGCGACTTGCGCTTCTTGTGGAGACCCTTGAATTCGCCCGACTCCACCTCGGGCAGACCGCACCTGTCGCTAGCTAGCGTCTGCTGACTTACGCCAGCGAATACCTGCGGCGATGAAGCCATCCAAATCGCCATCGAACACGTTCGAAGGATTATTCACTTCATACTCTGAACGCAGGTCCTTGACCATTTGGTAGGGGGCGAGGACATAGCTGCGCATCTGATCGCCCCAGCTGGCGGTGATGTTGCCGGCAAGCTCTTTCTTCTTCGCGTTCTCTTCTTCACGCTGCAACAACAGCAGTCGCGACGTGAGCACACGCAGAGCTGCGGCACGGTTTTGAATCTGACTCTTCTCGTTCTGGCAGCTGACAACCAGACCGGTGGGAATGTGAGTGATGCGCACAGCAGAGTCGGTGGTGTTCACCGACTGACCACCAGGACCACTCGAGCGAAAAACATCCACACGAATGTCATTTTCTGGAATCTCAATTGCTGCTGACTCTGGCATGAGTGGCACAACTTCCACCGCAGCGAAAGAAGTTTGACGCTTTCCTGCCGAGTTGAATGGGCTCATCCGAACCAGACGGTGGGTACCCGCCTCAACAGAGAGGGTTCCAAAGGCGTAGGGCGCATCTACTTCAAAGGTGGCGGACTTGATACCGGCCTCTTCGGCATAGCTGGTGTCAAGAACATTGACTTTGTAGTTGTGTTTTTCTGCCCAGCGCAGGTACATCCGCAGCAGCATTTCTGCGAAGTCTGCCGCATCAACACCACCGGCTCCAGAGCGAATGGTGATGACTGCTGGGTAAGAGTCATACTCGCCGTTGAGCAAGGTCTGAACTTCCAACTCCCCCAGCACAGCAGTGATGCTGGCGAGTTCGGCTTCTGCTTCCCGTGCAGAGTCTTCATCGCCTGCTTCATTGGCCAGTTCGACGAGAACTTCTAAGTCATCCAGGCGCGCTTCAATGCTCTTCAAGGTGGTCAGCTCCGCCTGTCGATGGCTGAGTTCACTGGTCACTTTTTGGGCTTTTGCGGTGTCATCCCAGAGATCTGGTGCTTCCGCTAGTTCGCTCAAGCGGGAAATCTCCAAGGTGAGTCGGTCTACGTCGACGACAGCGCGGATGTCGGCAAACGTGGAGCGCAGAGCACGAATCTGCTCAGAGAGATCTAGGTCAAGCATTGTGAGACCAGCCTACCGGCGCGAATGTGGGGCGTAGGCTCATAGTCGAGATGAGCAATTCCAGTGCCCCGTTCCAGCTGCGTCAAGTGGCGATTCCGGTGTATCTGCCCACACTCCTGTTTTCAGCAGGTGAGGCAGCATTTATCCCTATTGTTCCGGTGATTGCCCAGAACGTTGGAGCCAACTTAGCAACTGCCGGTTTGGTTGCCGGCATGCTCACCCTCGGTATTGTCACCGGTGACATTCCGAGTGGATGGGTCATTTCTCGCATCGGCGAGCGCCTGTCGATGCTCTGGTCAACTCTGATAGCGCTTGTCGGTGCCGGGATTGCTCTCACAGCACCAACTCCCTTTGTTCTAGGCGTAGGAATCTTCTTGATTGGACTTGCCACCAGTGCTTTCGCCCTGGCCCGACATGCCTTTCTCACCACCTTTGTCCCCCTTGCCTATCGTGGCCGCGCCCTCTCAACTTTGGGAGGCATGTTCCGTGCTGGAGCGGTGACAGGGCCGCTCTTGAGTGCGGGTGTGCTGGCGTTGACTCATAACCCGCTTGCAGCCTTCTGGATCATGTTTGTCTTCACGCTGGGCGCTGGCGCGGTACTTCTGTTCATGCCCGACCCTGAGAAGACTTTTGGCCATGCAGCGCGCATTCGCGACACCTCCGGTCATCCTGTGACGACAGGTGAACTCGAAGTTGAGCAAGAAACACTGGGGCTGTTTGCCACGATTTCACGAAACTGGCGAGTACTTGCACGTTTAGGAAGTGCCTCAGCGCTAGTGATGGCCCTGCGCTCGGGCAGGACAGTGATCTTTCCACTCTGGGCAGTCAGCATTGGCATCAGCGCTGCCGACACCGCATTGATCATAGGTTTAGCAACTGCAGTGGACTTCCTTCTGTTCTTCTCAAGCGGTCACATCATGGACAAGTGGGGCCGATTAGCTTCGATCATCCCGTCCATGGTGATCATGGCCAGTGGTTTGCTTATTCTTTCGATGACCCATGACTCAAATGCCAATGTGTTCTGGTTCATTGCCACCGCATTCCTCTTTGCCATAGGCAACGGGATCGGCTCAGGTATCTTGCTCACATTGGCGTCTGATTTGGCTGACAAGAAGAATCCTGCTCCCTTCCTAGGAGCTTGGCGCTTCATTACCGACTCCGGCGCTGCACTTGCTCCCATGGGCATTGCTGCACTCACTGCGGCACTATCCCTAGCTGTTGCGTCAGCGATTACCGGCCTGGCCGGAATCGTGGGAGCAATCATGATGATTGTGTATGTCCCACGATTCCTGCCGGGCAAGAAGTAACTACTGCGAGGAAGCCGACAGTGCCTTAGTGAGCGCCTCGGTCAGGGCAGCATCAGCTGCACCATAAGCGGCCCAGTCACCAGCGATACGTGCTGCTTCTCGATCTGCCAGGGCAGCCTTAGCTGCCTGCAGAGCTTGATTCAGCGTCGTGTTCGTGGAGGGAGTGTTTCCACCATTGTCAGCTGCAGGATCTGACTCAGGAGCTTCAGCTCCCCCGTTGGTGGGGTCATCGAATCCTGCGTTACCGCCGAAGAGGGCGTCCAGCGCCAATGGCAGGGTGTCCTCGAAGGCGATCTTGTCACCGAAAGCAACCAGAATCTTCTTCAGCAGTGGGTAACTCGTGTTTCCTGTTGACTGAACGTACACAGGCTGCACATAGAGCAAGCCACCACCGACAGGCAGGGTGAGCAAGTTACCCTTCAGCACGTTTGTGGAGCCCTGTGACAACAGGTTCAGCTCTTTAGACACTGCAGGGTCAGCGTTGAAGTTGTTCTGAACCTGACCAGGACCAGGAACGGTGACGTCCTTAGGCAATGTCAGCAAACGGAGCTTTCCATAGTCTTCAGAGCGCTTGCCCTTTTCAGCCCCAGCATCTGAATCAGCAACCAGGTAGCCCGTCAGCACGTTACGGCTTGAGGTGCCCGAGGCCTTCGGAATGAAGGTTGAGTAAATCGAGTATGCAGGCTTGTCTGCCCCTGGCACCTTCATGGTGAGGTAGTAGGGAGACTGGAACTTAGTTGTGTCCGTTGCTGCTGTGGGGTCGTTAGGCGTAACCCACGAGTCATCACTGGAGTAGAACGAACCCGCGTCTGTGACGTGGTACTGCCCCAGGATGGAGCGCTGTGCTTTGAACAGATCTGTGGGGTAACGAACGTGGCTCATCAGATCTGCAGACATCTCACTCATGGGCTTGATGTTTGTGGGGTAGATCTTCTGCCAGGTCTTCAGGACCGCGTCGTTTTCATCCCAGGTGTACAGGGTCACAGAACCGTCATAGGCATCCACTGTTGCCTTGACTGAGTTACGGATGTAGTTCACGTTGTCGAGCGTGAAAGCATTTGCTGCTTCAGGCTGGTCACTGATCACTGAGGAGAGGGACTCCACCTTGGAGTAGGGGTAGTTCGGGCTTGTGGTGTAGCCATCAATAATCCAGAGAATCTTGCCATCCACCACGGTGGGGTATGGGTCAGAGTCCAGGGTCAAATACGGTGCAACCTTCTTCACACGCTCAAGAGGGTTGCGGTTGTAGATGATCTGAGAATCATTAGTCACGGCGTCCGAGAGCAAGATTTCTTCGCTCTGGAACTTCAGTGCGTAGACCAAGCGGTTGAAAATGTTGTCCAGCTTGGGTCCACCTTCTCCAGCAAAGGTGGTGTAAACCTGCTCGTTTTCCTGCCCAGATGCGGGATAGTCCAGCTCAACAGGCTTGGTGCTCGAGGTTCCACCCACAATGGAGTAGAGGGGCGAGTTCTCACCGAAGTAGATTCGAGGCTCAAACTCTCCTAGTTCACCTGAAGAAGGAATACCTGCCTCGAGAAAGACGGGCTGGCCATCTGCAGAACGTTCTGTTCCATAGGCGGAAACCATGCCATAACCGTGTGTGTAAACCAGGGTGTTGTTGTACCAACTCTGTGAGGAGCCAATACCTGCCTGGTTGAGTTCACGCACAGCAACGACAGCGTCTTGACTCTTGCCGTCGATGGTGTAGCGATCAACATCAAGCTCGGGAGCGAAAGCGTAGTACTGCTTGAACTGTTCGAGCTGAGCAAATGAAGCACTGACCAGCGCAGGGTCGATGATACGAATGCTTGCCGTGGTCTCAGCGTCCGCACGCAGTGCACCCGCTGTGGCGTCGGTTGTCGCGTTGTATGGAATCTCTTCCACGTCTGCGATGTCATAAGCCTCGCGGGTGAGCTCAATGTTGCGCGTGATGTAGGGAGCTTCCAGGCTGCGCTCTGAAGGATCAACAATGAAGCGCTGCATAATCCAGGGGTATCCCATGGTGAGAATCAACCCAGAAACGACCAACATAGCTGTTCCCACCAGTGGCAAACGCCAGCGACCAGTGAATGCGGTCACGATGAACAGCAAAGCAACCAGGATTGCAATGACGGAGAGAATCTGCAGACCAGGAATGGTGGCGTTGACGTCGGTGTAACCAGCGCCGGTAATCAAACCTTTGTCGTTGGTGAGGGTTGCGAACTGGTCCAACCAAATGCTCACGGCCTGCAAAGCAATGTAGATACCTGCCGTGATTGCGAGCTGAATACGTGCAGCCTTAGCAACTCGGAGTTCACGCTGGGCGAGAGCAATAGAGCCGTAAACGTAGTTAGTTATCAGTGCGGCAAGTCCCGACAGCAACACAATTGCTGAGAACAGGGCCACAACGGCCTGATAGAAGGGCAAATCGAACAGATAGAACGAGATGTCCATGTTGAATTGTGGATCAGTTTGGCCGCTGG
>JBEBAV010000111.1:0-8825 GCA_041158725.1 Actinomycetota bacterium | reverse complement strand
ACACAAAGTAAAGCTTGCGGGGGGTGAACCCCGCCTGCGTCGATGTGCTGGTTGCGTTCACAGGCTTAGGCCTTGGAAAGGATTGTGCTCTGAATGACAGAGGTGAAGAATTTCAGACCATCCAGACCCGAGCGCATAGCCAGTGCAGTGTCAGGGCCAAAGCCAGGCTCAACGGCGTGCTCAGGGTGAGGCATCAAGCCAACAACGTTGCCGGCTTCGTTAGAGACTCCCGCAATGTCGTCGAGTGAACCGTTGGGGTTCACGTCGACATAGCGGAAGGTGACCTGACCGTTGTCTTCGATGCGCTTGATCGTGTCAGCGTCAGCAACGAAGCGACCATCCGCGTTCTTCAGTGGGATGATGATTTCTTCGCCCTGCTTAAAGTCTTTAGTCCAGGCAGTGTTGTTGTTCTCCACGACCAGCTTCTGGTCGCGACGGACGAAAGTCTGGCAGTCGTTACGAGTGTGAGCACCGGGAACCAGGCGAGCTTCAGCGAGCATCTGGAAACCGTTGCAAATACCGAGAACAGGCATGCCCTTCTTTGCGGCATCAATGACCTCAGCCATGATGGGCGCGTGGCTAGCAATAGAACCTGCACGCAGGTAGTCGCCGTAGCTAAAGCCACCGGGAAGAATGATTGCCTCGACTCCTTCGAGGTCATGAGCACCGTGCCAGAGAGCAACAGGCTCACCACCAGCAAGCTTCACAGCACGCTGAGCGTCACGCTCATCGAGTGAGCCAGGGAAAGTGATAACTCCGACGCGCATTACTTGGCCTCGGAGATGCTGACGACATCTTCGATGACCGAGTTCGAGAGGATGTCCTCTGCGATGGTCTTGGCGGCTTCGAGGACCTCTGGCGTGACGGGACCGTCAACGGTGAGTTCGAAGCGCTTGCCGATGCGAACACCGGAGAACTGGTTGTGTCCAAGGCGGGTAAGCGCACCAGCGACTGCCTTGCCCTGAGGGTCAAGAATTTCAGCCTTGGGCATTACCTCGACGACGATGGTGGGCATGGGGGCGACTCCAGCGATTTCGCGAGCGGGGGGAATACTTCAATCCTACCGGTGTCACGGCAGTGCTTCTTTGTCCCTCTCCGGCAGAAAAGACAAGAACGGCATTGTCCTAGATGGCCAACTTGAGCAATAAAGTTGTTCCTTGAGACGCAAGGAGAGACATGAGCATCACCTTAGGAAAAGACGACTGGTGGAAGGGTGCTGTGGTGTACCAGATCTACCCTCGCTCGTTCGCGGATTCGAACGGCGACGGTATCGGTGACATCCCCGGGATTACGTCCAAGCTTGACTATCTCGCGGACCTGGGTGTGGATGTGCTCTGGCTTTCTCCCGTCTACAAGTCCCCTCAAGATGACAACGGCTATGACATCTCGGACTACCAAGACATTGACCCGCTTTTTGGCACCCTCGATGACATGCGACACCTCATCAAGGAGACTCATGCCCGTGGCATGAAGCTCGTGATGGATCTCGTGGTGAACCACACCTCTGACGAGCACCCCTGGTTTGTGGAGAGCTCCTCCTCGCTGGATAACCCCAAGCGTGACTGGTATATCTGGCGCGATGCGGTTGACGGTCATGAGCCCACCGATCACCAGGCTGCCTTCTCAGGTTCGGTCTGGCAATGGAATGAGAAGACCCAGCAATACTTCTTGCACATCTTCTCGAAGAAGCAGCCAGACCTGAACTGGGAGAACCCCGAAGTTCGAGCTGCCGTCTACTCGATGATGAACTGGTGGCTTGAGCAGGGCGTTGACGGTTTCCGCATGGACGTAATCAACCTCATTTCTAAGCGTCAGGACTTCACCGAAGGTGATGACCTGTTTGGTCCCTGGATGAATGGTCCCCGCATTCACGAATTCCTGCAGGAGATGAACCGTGAAGTCTTGCGCGACAAGGGTCTCATCACTGTGGGGGAGATGCCTGGCTGCACCGTCGAGCTTGCCCAGCAATACACTGCACCCGAGCGTCACGAACTGAACATGGTGTTCACCTTTGAACACATGGATCTCGACACCAACCCCGATGGCTATGGCAAGTGGGATCTGGTTCCTTTCACGGTGAAGGTACTCAAGCAGAACCTCAACAAGTGGCAAAAAGGTCTCGAGCAGGTTGGCTGGAACTCTCTCTACTGGAACAACCACGACCAGCCCCGTATTGTCTCGCGCTGGGGCAATGACTCTGCTGAGCACCGGGTGAACTCTGCCAAGGCATTCGGAACAGTCCTGCACCTCATGCGTGGAACGCCTTATGTGTATCAGGGCGAAGAGTTCGGCATGACAAGTGCTCACTTCACGTCACTAGATCAATATCGCGATTTAGAGACCCTCAACTGGGCAGCTGAAGCTCCTGAGATGGGTATCTCGATGGATTACGTGCTCAAGGCTGTGGGTTATAAGGGTCGAGACAATGCCCGCACCCCCGTGCAGTGGGATGACTCCACCAATGCAGGATTCACCACTGGTGAACCCTGGATTTCGGTGAACTCTAACTACCCCGAGATCAACGCAGCGGCAGCGGTGAAGGACCCTGATTCGGTTTTCCGCCACTACCAAAAACTCATCGCTCTGCGTCACGGCATGGACGTGGTTGTCAATGGCTCCTTCGACATGCTCTGGATTGAGCATGAGCAGATCTTTGCTTACACTCGCACTCTCAATGGTCAGGTGCTCACCGTGGTGGCAAATCTGTCGAATGAGCCAGCTGCACTGCCTGAGGCAGTTGCAGGGGATGCAATCCTGGGCGTGAAGTCTGATGTGCTGTCGCCTTGGCAGGCCTTCGTCACCTTGCAGAACTAGGAATTGGCTTCGGCTGGATATCCAGCCTTATCTATGGCAGAGACGACCTCTTCTGGCGAGAGGGGAGTATCGCTAGTCACGGTCACTTTCCCGGTCGTCAGATCCACGGAAACACCTGTGACATGAGCTAATTCGGAGACTTCTTTGGTGACGCTCGCCACGCAGTGTTGGCAGGTCATCCCGATTGCAGTGAACACAGCACTGGCCATTACATCCCCGCCAGCATCTGCTTCATCTTTTCAATCTCTACTGTCTGGGTTTTCACCACGTTCTCACCCAGCTGCTTTGCTTCAGCATTGCTGGAGTCAGTCACCATCTGAGCCATGTGTATTGCTCCCTCGTGGTGAGCAATCATGCCTTGCAGGTAAAGCTTGTCGAATTCAGCTCCACTGGAATTGCTCAGAGCAATCATTTGCTCCTCGGTGAGCATTCCGCCCATTCCCATGTCATGACCCATGTCCATGCTTGCCCCTGAGTCAGTAATCCACTTCGTCATCTGCTCAATTTCTGGAGCTTGGGCATCCTTGATCTGCTTGGCCAGGGCCAGAAGTTCAGGGTTGGTGGTGCGGGTCTCCGCAAGAGTGGACATGTCGACCGCTTGTTGGTGGTGAGGAATCATCATCTGAGCAAACATGATCTCTGAACCTGAGAACCCTGACGAGTTTTCGTTGCTGTCCATCATCGAGTGGTGAGATTCTGCGCCACCCACATTAATAGTGCAACCGGTGAGAGCCAGCGAAGCAATGAGAAGAGCGGAGCTGGCTAGGGCCAATCGAGTGGGTGTCTTCATGATGTCAGTGTGGCAGGCGAACCTCAGAAACAGCTAGGAAAGTGTTCCAGCTAGTGGCCTTCGAAGTCTTCAGGTTCCTTGACCTTATCCAGGTTGAACCAGGGGAGCATCACATGAACCACAGGGCCGATCGTGAAGGCATAGAGAACGGTCCCCAAACCGATGGCACCACCAAAGGCCCAACCCAACCCCAGGACGACCACTTCGATAGCCGTTCGCACCAGCCACAGTGGTTTGCCGGTGCGCTTGACCAACCCGGTCATCAGGCCATCGCGAGGACCAGGACCTAAGCCACCTCCGACATACATCGAGATGCCGAGACCGTTGATCAAAATGCCCACAACAAAGTAGACAACGCCAAGCAGATAGTTGGGTGCGTCAGGAATCCAGGCATAGAAGATATTGATTGCGATGCCGATGGTGATCGCGTTCATGATGGTTCCTAAGCCCAGTTTCTGCTTGAGGAAATACCAGAGACCCAGGACGGCAAACCCCACAATGATCACAACGGTTCCGATAGAAACACCGGTGATGATCGAGAGGCCTTGGTGAAATGCATCCCAGGGGTCCAGGCCGATCATTGCCCGAAGCATGATGGCAAAAGCCAAGCCGCAGACGATGAGACCAATCTCTACGAGGATGATTCTCTTCCACAATGGGGCACCCGTTCTGGGTACCTCAAAGATGGCGTTAAACAGTTTCACTAGCCGAGCATTCGGCTGATGAGTTCGCGATAGCGGTCTGCGGTGCGCTCAACGATGTCGGCGGGGAGAACAGGGGGTGTGCCCTTCTTGTCCCAGTTAGCTGAGAGCCAGTTGCGCACGATCTGCTTATCAAAGCTGGTCATTTTTTCCGCAGGGGTAGTGCCGGCGGCGTAAGCAGCAGCATCCCAGTAGCGAGAAGAGTCCGAGGTCAGTACTTCATCAGCGAGAGTGATTGCGCCAGTCTCTCGGTCGCGACCAAACTCAAACTTGGTGTCCGCAAGGATGATGCCCTTGGCGGCGGCAAGTTCAGTGGCACGGGTGAAGATCTGAAGCGAGAGGTCACGCAGTGCTGTGGCATCTTCGAGGCCGACGAGTTCCACCGTGCGCTCGAAGGTGATGTTCTCGTCGTGCTCCCCAAAGGGCGCTTTCCATGCGGGGGTGTAGATCGGCTCGGGGAGCTTGTCACCATCAGAAAGTCCAGCAGGCAGTGGAATCCCACACACGCTCTGGCTCTCCTGGTACTCGAGCCAGCCACTGCCGGAGAGATATCCGCGCACGACGCACTCAACAGGGAACATATCCAGATTTGCCACCAGCATGGCCTTGCCCTGAACCTCGGCAGGAATCTGACCTTCACGGAGGTGGTTGGGAACACCGAGCTGGTCAAACCACCACAGGCTGAGCTGTGTCAGTAGTTCACCCTTGCCGGGAATACCCGGTTCCAGCACGTGATCAAACGCGCTTACCCGGTCACTGGCAACTACCAGTACGCGTGGAGTGGTCTCGAGAGTTTCACCCGTGGGGACATAAAGGTCCCGGACCTTTCCCGAGTAGGCATGGGTCCAGCCGTCTATGGAAAGCTTCTCGCCACCGGTGAAGCCAGTCATTACTGGACTACCTTCTTGGCAATGTCGGTGCGGTATTGGCCGCCCTCAAGCTCAATCTTGGCGAGGCCTTCGTAGGCACGTGAACGTGCCTCGGCGAAGTCTGCGCCACGGCCGACCACGCTCAGCACACGGCCACCGGTAGCAATGAGGTCACCGTCTTGAACAGCAGTAGCGGCGTGAGTGACGTGAACGCCTTCGATACCGTTCGCGTCATCGATGCCGACAAGAACGCGGCCAGTGACCGGAGTCTCAGGGTAGTTCTCGCTGGCAAGAACAACAGTAACCACAGCATCATCGGAGAACTCGGGACGTTCACGTCCTGCGAGAGTTCCCTCTGCAGAGGCAAGCATCAACTCTGACAGGGGAGTTTTCAAGCGTGGAAGAACGACCTGGGTTTCGGGGTCACCAAAGCGGGCATTGAATTCGATCACTCGAATTCCCTTGCTGGTGAGGATGAGGCCGCAATAGAGCAGACCCTGGAAGGGGGTGCCTTCAGCTTCGAGCTGGCGCACAGTAGGGAGAGCAATGGTCTCAATGACTTCGGTCACGAAGGCATCTTCGCTGCCGAACTGGTCTACCAACCAAGGCAAGGGGGAGTAAGCACCCATTCCACCGGTGTTGGGGCCTTCGTCATTGTCCTTCAGGCGCTTGAAGTCTTGGGCAGGGGACAGCGGAAGAACATCGTGTCCATCCGCAAACATGAACAACGACACTTCCTGGCCGTCGAGGAATTCCTCAATCAGCACAGAGCCCTGAGTCAGGTAATGCGAGGCGTGAGCAACAGCCGCATCGCGATCGTGAGTAACCAGAACACCCTTACCGGCAGCGAGGCCATCAGCCTTGATGACGAAGGGAGCACCGTAGTCATCGAGAGCAGTCTCGGCTTCAAGGAGAGTAGAGACCTTGATCGCACGACCTGTGGGAACACCGGCAGCATCCATGATGCGCTTGGCAAAGGTCTTGGAGCCTTCGAGTGCTGCAGCAGCCTGGTTGGGGCCGAAGACAGGAATACCCATTTCGCGCAGTGGGTCTGCAACGCCGGCAACCAAAGGAGCTTCGGGGCCCACAACCACGAGATCAACGTCGAGGCCTTCTGCGAGGAAAGCAACAGCTTCGGGGTCAAGAATGTCGGTAGTGACACAGGGAACATCGTGAGCAATGCCCGCGTTTCCTGGGGCAACGGTTATTTCGTGGTCTGCATTTTCAGCAAGGAGGGCAGTAACAATTGCGTGCTCACGTGCGCCGGAGCCGAGAACCAGGATTTTCACCTCTTAAGCCTATTGCCCCCAGCTAAACTGGGGATTCACTTGATTGACACGTTTGAGGATTTATACCCCGTGACTAAGCTTCGACTGGCCATTGTTGGCGCCGGCCCTGCAGGAATCTACGCAGCAGATATTGCTTTGAAGGCAGAGCGAGATTTTGATATCTCGATCGACCTGTTCGAGAGCCTCCCTGCTCCTTACGGCTTGGTTCGTTATGGCGTGGCTCCTGACCACCCCCGTATCAAGGGCATCATCACTGCTCTGCGTGAGGTGCTCGACCGAGGTGACATTCGCCTCTTTGGCAACGTCGAATACGGCGTTGACATCACCATGGATGATCTGAAGAAGCACTACAACGCGGTTATCTTCTCCACTGGTGCAACCAAGGATGTTCCCATGAACATTCCCGGCATTGAACTCAACGGCAGCTATGGCGCTGCTGATTTTGTCTCCTGGTATGACGGACACCCTGACGTTCCTCGCACCTGGCCACTAACTGCGAAGTCCGTTGCCGTCATTGGTAACGGAAACGTTGCCCTCGATGCTGCACGCATGCTGGCCAAGCACGCAGATGATCTTCTCGTCACCGAGATTCCGGACAATGTTTACCAGGGCCTCAAAGCATCTCCTGTGACAGACGTTCACGTCTTTGGTCGTCGTGGTCCAGCACAGGCCAAGTTCTCTCCACTGGAGCTGCGTGAACTCGGTGAACTGCGTGACGTCGACATGATTGTCTACGACGAAGACTTCGACATTGACCCTGCCAGTCAGGCGTTGATCGATTCCAACAAGCAGGTCTTCGTTCTCAACAAGGTGATGAATGAGTGGCGCACCCGCGAAACGGGTAAGGCATCACGTCGACTGCACCTGCACTTCTATGCCAACCCTCTCGAGGTTCTCGGTGACGCTGATGGCAACGTGACTGGTTTCCGTTACGAGCGCACCAAGCCAGATGGCAAGGGTGGCGTTGTTGGTACCGGTGAGATCCGTGAGATCGAAATCCAGGCCTACTACAGGGCTATTGGTTACTACAGCTCACCTCTGAAGGATGTTCCGTTCGACGTGGTCAAGGGAGTCATTCCTAACCACGAAGGTCAAGTCATTGACGAGTCCGGCAAGCACATCGATGGTGTTTATGCCACTGGGTGGATCAAGCGCGGACCTGTGGGTCTGATTGGACACACCAAGAGTGACGCCATGGAAACCATTGCTCATGTTCTCGAAGACCAATCAACATGGTGGACTCCAGAACAGCCTGAAGAGGGTGCAATTGTGGACCTGATGGAAAGCCGTGGCATCGAATACACCACGGCTGAAGGCTGGTCAGCTCTGGATGAATACGAGCAGAAGCTCGGTGAGCCAGAGGGCCGGGCTCGCATCAAGGTCGTAGACCGCGAGACCATGCTCAAGGCATCACGTCCCGAATAAGGACCGCTGAACTAAGAAAGGCCACCCATCTGGGTGGCCTTTCTGTTGTGTTCTTTAGAACTTCTCGTCGATTTCAGCGATGAGAGCCTCTACCTTGGCACGAATCTCATCGCGGATGGGGCGAACAGAATCGACACCTTTACCCGCAGGGTCTTCCAGAGGCCAGTCCAGGTATTGCTTGCCGGGGAAGAACGGGCACTTGTCGCCGCAACCCATAGTGATGACATAGTCAGAAGCGAGTACTGCTTCATCTGAGAGCACCTTGGGAGTTGAGCTTGTGAGGTCAATTCCTTCTTCTGCCATCACTGCAATGGCCGAAGGGTTGACTTGGTCCTTGGGTTCGGTGCCCGCCGAGAGGACCTCAACACGATCACCGGCGAGGTGCTGCAGATAGCCGGCAGCCATCTGTGAACGTCCCGCGTTGTGAACGCAGACAAAGAGAACGGTTGCTTTCTTATCCGACATGAGTTTCTACTTTCTTGGTGGAGTCGATGATTGCCCAGGCCAGAACAGCACCGAGTGCTGCACCAATCAATTGGGCAAGAACGAAGGGGCCAACCGAAGCCGGTGCAATGCCAGCAAAGCTGTCACTAAACACGCGACCAATAGTCACGGCAGGGTTAGCGAATGACGTGGAGGAGGTGAAGAAGTAGGCCGAGCCAATCCATGCGGCAACCGCGAAAGGAACAAAGCGTGCCTGGTCACGAGCCACGAAGACCAAGATTACGGCTAGGAGGCCAGCGGTGGCCACAACTTCACCAATGAATAAGCCAGGAGAGACGCGCTCCGTGGTCGCGATCTGGATGGGGGCTTGGTCAAACATCACATTCGCCAAGATTGCTCCGCCGATGGCGCCGGCAATCTGGGCAATGACATAGGGGAGAACATGTGTTCCCGGTTGGAGTTTCTTTCCCCACATCACGAGGGTGACTGCGGG
>JBEBAV010000110.1:0-5554 GCA_041158725.1 Actinomycetota bacterium | reverse complement strand
GAGAAGTACGCTAGAGCAGGAAGACCCGCGTCCCGGCGGGCAGATTTGGTTCGGCGTGCAGCCGAGGATGGATATTTGACCTAATGGCCAAGCTTTATTTCCGTTATGGCGCGATGAACAGCGGAAAGAGCACTCTGATGCTCCAGGCTGCTTACAACTACGAAGAACGCGGACACAACGTCGTGTTGTGCAAGCCAGAGATAGATATCAAAGGCGACAAGGGTATTTTGTCGCGACTTGGCATAAACCGTCGCACAGATTTCTTAATTGCTTCGGACAGCGATCTTTATGGCCTGTTTCAGCACCAGCGTGATGCAGTCATCCGTAACACCGGTGCAGATGTGAAGTGTCTTCTCGTCGATGAAGCACAATTCCTTTCTGAGGCCCAGGTTGATGACCTGCTGCGCATTGCACTGCTTGAAGACGTTCCGGTACTGGCCTTTGGTATTCGCACAGATTTCCAAACAGTTGCTTTTCCTGGATCTCGACGTCTGCTGGAAATCGCACACGAAATTGAAGAGCTCAAAACAATTTGTCGGTGTGGGAAGAAAGCTATCTTCAACGCACGAAAGTTCAATGATCGATTCATCTTTGATGGAGACCAGCTTGCTATCGATGGTGTTGCTGTGACCTATGAACCTCTCTGTGGTAACTGCTACCTGATCGAAAGCAACGGTGTTCTCAACGCCGGTCGTCGCCAGTGGCCAGTGGCTTACTCCTTCGAGCCTGACCCCGACTTCAGCTAGTTCACGCCATGCGCGTCTCTGTCATTGGTTGCGGTTATCTTGGCGCTGTTCACGCAGCGGCGATGGCGGACCTAGGACACGAAGTCATCGCTGTTGATCTCGATGAAGAAAAGATTGCCTCCCTGCGTGCAGGTGACCCTCCCTTCTTCGAACCAGGCCTGCCAGAGATACTCAAAACTTCGCTGGCTTCTGGTCGCCTCCGCTTCACCACCGATATATCTGAAGTTGCTGGAGCAGATCTCCACTTCATCGCAGTGGGAACTCCGCAAAGTGACGAAAGCGGGGCAGCCGATCTGACGTTCGTGGATGCCGCCATAGAGGCGTTAATTCCCCATTTGGGGGCTACTGATGTAGTTGTGGGAAAAAGCACTGTTCCAGTGGGAACCGCACAGCGTCTGGCAGAAAAGATTCTGACATCTGGTTCCACAGCAAACCTGGTCTGGAATCCTGAGTTCTTGCGAGAAGGTTTCGCGGTCAAAGACACACTGACTCCTGACCGTCTCGTTTTCGGTGTCGCTGAAGGCCCTGGCAAGCAAGCAGCTCTGGATGCACTGCATGAGGTTTACGCCTCAGCAATCGCATCTGGAACACCTGTTGTGGAAACAGATCTTGCCACGGCTGAATTGGTGAAAACTGCAGCTAACGCATTCCTTGCCACCAAGATCAGTTTCATCAATGCGATGAGTGAGATTGCGGAAGCCACCGGTGCCAACGTGACAGAGCTTGCTGATGCAATCGGTTATGACACACGTATTGGTCGACGATTCTTGAATGCGGGTGTGGGATTTGGTGGGGGATGCCTACCAAAGGACATCAGAGCTTTCTCTGCTCGCGCTCAAGAGCTGGGTCTAGCCCCTTCTGTTTCCTTCCTGGGTGAAGTCGATGCCATCAACCTACGTCAACGTCAACGAGTTATCGCTCGAGTGATTTCTGATGCTGGGGGAGATCCCGTCGATCTGAAGGTTGCTGTGCTGGGGCTTGCCTTCAAGCCACAGTCAGATGACGTTCGTGACTCACCAGCTCTCGATGTTGCGCGTGGGCTTATCGAGGCCGGAGCCAACGTCATTGCTTATGACCCGGAAGCAATGGGACCTGCTCAGAAACGTTTCCCTGAGCTCAATGTGGCTGAGAATGTTCAGCAGGCTCTTCTTGACGCGGACATTGCCGTTTTGGTGACCGAGTGGCCAGAGTTTGTTCAGCTGGACCCCCGAAACGTGGGTGATCTAATGGCACACAAGCGCATCGTGGACGCACGTAATGTGTTGGACCCAGCCACCTGGCGCGCTGCAGGCTTCCACTACAGCAGCCTAGGCCGCCCCTAACTCAAGCTTTGAGATAGAGGTCATTGAGGGTGACCGGCTGAAGCTTGCGCTCCAGGATGAGGTCCTTGATGTAGTCAAAGCATTCGGTGACTGCGGGGAAATTGGCGTGACCAATCACGATTCGCTTTTCGCCAATCCACTTTCCGGAAAACTGCCGTAATTGGTCGGGTGTAATTTGGCCTGCGTCTGAGAGCGTTCCGTACCACATCACAGGAGTGGTGTATCCGAGTGATGCTGCCACGGAGTCAACCCTCCCATCGTGTTTACCAAAGGGGGGTCTGAAATACGGGGTGGCATCTACGCCATAGTTTGTCAGCAAGAAATCGTGTGTTTTCCCGAGCTCGGAAGACACTTGGCCATTTGTTGCGGAGAGGAGAGAAGGGTGGGTCCAGGTGTGATTAGCCATCTGAATCTGGCCACTTTCGACAAGTGGACGTAGCTCTGGAATATTCTCTGACCATGACGAGTATTGGCCGGTCACAAAGAACGTCAAACGCATCCCGGTTGCTTGGGCAAAGCGGGTGTATTCCCTCACAACCTCTGTCGAAATTCCGTCATCCACGGTCAGTGCAAAAGCTCCCGGGAAGTCTGGGATGGCATTGATGGTTCCGAATGGAATGGGGATTTTTGTCACCTGAGGAGGTTCAAAAATGATGGGAACGGCTGTCGGATAGACGTGGGTGTCAGGCTTGAGTGGGGGTAGTGCTTCACCCATTTTCCCCAAGCCAAATTCATTTTTTCCTTCGAGGAACTTGGGCAGAACAATTCCTGCAGCAACTCCGGTGGCGGCCGTGATGACACCCGCGGCCAGGAGCTCAAAGAATGTTCTACGTTCCATTAGCGTCGAGAAAGTTTGCCCTTTATCTGCTGCATTAACTCTGTGATTTCTTCTGAACGCAGAGCCCATAACGTGGCGAAGTAGATGCTGCCCAAAATGGCAGCGTAGATCACACTTTCGATGATGGCCACAGCAAGGTTGTCGGTGTCGATGTATGCGGCACTGAACTGCAGCATGAAATATCCCGCGATGACGGTGGGTATGACGGCAACAAAGAATTTCAGGTGGCTGACAAAAACTCGCTTTCCATCAATTCCACCGATCTTCTTGCGCAGGAAGAGCAGACCAACCGTTACTTGGACAATGGTGGCAAAGGTGAAGGACAGTGCCAGCAAGGCAGCCACAAGCTCGACGGGAGAGTAAAACAGCACCAGAAGTGAGCCACCCACAAACAGGCCAATCTGCAGCAGGGTGAAGAAGAATGGGGTTCTGGTGTCATTGAAGGCGAAGTAGGTGCGCTGGATCACGAAGAGCATGCCGTAGGGGGTCAAGCTCAGGATGTACATCATGATGACAACGGCCAGGGCGGCGATATCAGCTGGTTTTGCTCCGTCCATAATCACGAGAGCAATGAAGGGGGCTGTGATGAAGACGATGGCAGCGGAGCCAGTCATCACCAGCCCAATTACTCGCAGCGCCGCGGAGACATCTGCACGCATTTCTTCCTGCTTGTTGTTGCGAGCATGCTCGGCTAGGCGAGTGAAGTAAGCAGTGCCGATGGAGAAAGCGAGGATGGAATAAGGAAGCATGAATATCAGCCAGGCATACTGCAGGGCAGCAACAGAAGCGCCCTTGCCTGAGGCGGTGCTCGCAACGTTCGTCGTGACAATGCCACCGAGCTGCATCACGATAACGGTAGCCAGGGACCAGCCGGCAATCTTGCCCAGGGTGCTGAAACCAACACCACGCCACACAAAGTCTGGCCGGTAACTGATTCCTGCTTTGCGCCAGGCCAGAGACAAAATGATTGCCTGTGCGACCACGCCCAGGGTGGCGCTTCCGGCCAGGAGGGCAATCTGTCCAGAGTGCCAATCATCTAGTCCGCGATTACCGTTAGGGTCAGCACCGAAGAGCGCGATGTATATGGCCAAGCCCGTGATTGCAACAATGTTGTTGAGTACGGGTGCCCACGACGAAGGGCCAAAGACTTTCTTTGCGTTGAGCACTTCACCGAGGATGTTGAACAGGCCATAAAAGAAGATTTGGGGCAAACACCAATACGCAAAGCCCACAGCCAGTGCTAGTTGTTCAGCAGACCAGGACATGGCATAGAGGCGAACCAGTAGTGGAGCCAGAGCCATCGCCAGGGCCGTGATTGCGAGCAGGAAGACCATCGCAATGGTCACCAGCTTGTTTACGTAAGCGCTGCCGCCATCGTGGCCAGCCATCGCTTGAACAATTTGGGGAACGAGCACTGCGCTGAGCACACCACCGATGAGCACCATATAGACGCTATTTGGCAGCATATTTCCCACTGCAAAGGAGTCAGCACCAACAGATGCGGTCACACCAATCGCGGTGGCAAGCACCATTGCTTTGACGAATCCAAGCACGCGTGATGCGGTCGTTCCCATCGCCATCAGGGTGCTGGCGCGCGCAATTGTGGAAGAAGCCATACGAGGTTTTCCTTCCGGTGCGAGGCTCAGAGGAGGGCTGCACTCCTTGCTCTAAGCTTAGTTCGATGACTCTTCCAGTGCGCTTCGCGACCGACGCAGAGATTGCCAATTGGGACAATCTGGTTATTGCTAACCCCGACCACGGGTCGATGTATCAGGCAGAAAGTTTCGCCATTGCGAAGGCCATTGGCGGCTGGATTCCTCGTCACCTCATCTTCAACGAGGCCAATACGGAACAGGCACCCCGCGTTGCTGGATTATTTATTGAACGCAGCATCCTGGGACTTGGAAAGATTTGGTATTCCCCCACAGGGCCGGGCTTTGCCACTGCTGAACAGGTTGCTGCTGTAGTGCCCGCACTCAAGGAGTTTGCTGCCAGCAATGGTGTGTTCCTGGTCAAGCTGGAATCTGAATTACTGGCCTCAGAGCAGGCAGATGAGACACTGCGTGCTGCCGGACTGATCAACGTAGACAACGTTCAACCTATTTCCTCCACGGTAATGATTGATCTCACTCCCGACATTGATCAGATCATGGCCGACATGCCCCAGAAGGGCCGATATGCGATTCGTCGGGCAGCTCGCGATGGCGTCACTGTTGCGCAGGTTCCCCTCACTGAAGAGAACATGCGGAATATGTATCACTTGCTGGGAGCAACCGGTGATGATGCCGGCTTCATGATCCGCACCTATGACTACTACGACGCTTTCTGGAACGAATACGCCAAGCGTGACCAGGGAGCCCTGTTCTTTGCCTATGTTGAGGGTGAGGTCGTTGCCGGCGCATATACCGGCTGGATGGGACACAAAGCTTGGTATAAAGACGGTGCCTCTATTCGTGACCGCAAAGCCTATGGTGCCAGCCACGCCCTGCAGTGGCACATCATCGAATGGCACAAAGCCCGAGGGCAGGCCGTCAGCTACGACATGATGGGTTGCCCACCATCGGACCAGCTCAAAGACCCTTCACACCACCTTCACGGCATTGGTGTGTTCAAGACCAGTCTGAGCCCGATAGTCATTGACCGCGTGG
>JBEBAV010000109.1:0-2566 GCA_041158725.1 Actinomycetota bacterium | reverse complement strand
TTGCCATGTACTCACTTATCGCTTTATTGGGGGATTACTGGTCTTGCGGATGCAATATGGTTTCTGACGACACGCCAAAGGCATGGCAACAGACACCAAAGTCCAAGCTTATGTGATATCCGCTGAGAAATCCAACTCGGATTTAGGCGATGGGTGTGGGAACCACACCAAAGGGGGCCAAACCTGCTGCTCCACCGTCATGTGCGGTAAGTACCCAGATGCCATCCTTGTGCACAGCAACCGAGTGTTCCCAGTGCGAAGCCATGCCACCGTCTTCGGTGATGACTGTCCAGTCATCCTCACCAACATAGGTATCGATCTTGCCGGTAACCACCATAGGTTCAATAGCGACAACCAAACCGGGCTTCACTTCGGGGCCCTTTTGCTTCACACGGTAGTTGAACACCGGAGGTGCTTCGTGCATGTCGCGACCAATACCGTGACCGATATAATCGGTCAGGATGCCGTAGCGGTGACCAACCTTCATGCCTTCAAGTTCGATATAGCCCTGGATGGCATCTCCCACCTCGTTGAGGTGCTTGGCCTTAGCCAAGCGCGCAATACCTGCCCAGAGGGAACCCTCGGTGATCTTTGAGAGTTGTTCACGCTCAGCCACAACCTCGGGACGGCTGGGGTCAGGAACAACGACAGTAATCGCAGAGTCGCCATTCCATTCCTTGTATTGCGCACCGGCATCAATCGAGACAATGTCACCGGGTTCCAGAATGCGACCGCCAGGGATGCCGTGAACGACTTCGTCGTTCACCGATGCACACACGGTGTGACGGTAGCCAGGAACCAGCATGAAGTTGGGTTCACCACCCCGGTCGCGAATAGCCTTCTCCGCCGCAGCATCGATTTCGAGGGTGGAGACACCTGCACGAATCAAGGGACGCGCTGCATCCAGTGCGGCGGCGGTGATTAATCCGGGTTCCACCATGAGCCTCAGCTGAGCTGGGGACTTATAAATGTTGGTGCGGAAACCCATCTAAGTTTCAGGACTACGCCTGAACTCCCTTGTCTGCCAAAGCAGCAACAATACGTCCAGTGACTTCTTCCACAGCACCCAGGCCATCCACGGTGACAACGAGGTCACGAGCAGAGTAGGTGTCGATCAGTGGAGCAGTCTGCTCTTCATAGACAGACATGCGGTGACGAATGACCTCTTCGGTGTCGTCAGCGCGGCCTTCGATTTCTGCGCGCTTGAGTAAACGACCGACAACCTCATCGGTGTCAGCAGTGATCAAAACAACAGCGTCGAGTGCCTTGCCGTCTGCAGAGAGCATGCGGTCAAGTTCGTTCACCTGGTCAATGGTGCGAGGGTAACCATCAAGCAGGAAACCTGAGACAGCGTCTGCTTCGTGCAGACGGTCTTCAACGATTGCGTTGGTGAGAGAGTCCGGAACATACTCACCGCGAGCCATGATGGCTTTCACTTCGAGCCCCAGAGGAGTTTCGTTCTTCACGTTCGCACGGAAAATGTCTCCGGTGGAGATGGCGGGGATGTTGTACGTGTCAGCCAGAATGGCGGCTTGTGTACCCTTGCCTGCGCCGGGAGGACCGATAAGTAGCAGGCGAGTTCCCGTCATTAGCGTAAGAGCCCTTCGTAGTGCCGCTGCTGCAGCTGAGAATCAATCTGCTTAACAGTCTCCAGCCCCACACCCACAACAATCAAAATTGAGGTTCCGCCAAACGGGAAGTCCGTGTTGGCGCCAGCGAGGGCCAGAACGATCAACGGCAGAATCGCAACGATACCGAGGTAGATCGAACCAGGCAGAGTGATACGAGTCAGGACGTAGTCCAGGTATTCCGCAGTGGGGCGACCGGCACGAATACCGGGGATGAATCCGCCGTACTTCTTCATGTTGTCGGCCACTTCTTCAGGGTTGAAGGTGATGGCGACGTAGAAGTAGGTGAAGCCCACGATCAGCAGGAAGAACAAGATCATGTAGGAAGGCTGGTCGCTCTTGACCAGGTAGGTCGAAACCCAGGTAACCCACGCAGCAGGCTGTTGTCCAGCTGCAGGCTGGTTGAACTGTGCAATCAGTGCTGGGAGGTAGAGCAAGGACGATGCGAAGATCACGGGGACCACACCGGCCATGTTGACCTTGATGGGGATGTAGGTGTTGTTACCACCGTAGGTACGTCGACCCACCACGCGCTTGGCGTACTGAACCGGAATACGACGCTGTGACTGCTCAACGAAGACAACCGCCACAATCACGAGCAAGCCCATGACGAGAACGAGGAGAAGAGTGTTGAGGCCGCGAGCTGCGAAGACGTTGCCGAGTGAGCGAGGGAAGCCAGCTGCAATCGAGGTGAAGATCAGCAACGACATACCGTTACCGATTCCCTTCTCAGTGATGAGCTCAGCCATCCACATGATTAGACCGGTACCTGCGGTCATGGTGATCACCATGAGCAGGATTGCGTACCACGCATCGTTGGTCAGCAGCTGTGAACATTCAGGGGTGGAGTTCGTTCCGAAAAGAGCACCGGAGCGAGCAACAGTAATGAGAGTGGTGGACTGCAGAACACCGAGAGCAATGGTGAGGTAGCGGGTGTA
>JBEBAV010000108.1:0-19892 GCA_041158725.1 Actinomycetota bacterium | reverse complement strand
GGAGCTGCAGCGGTGACCTCGAAGGTCTCCTCGAATGCCTTAACGAACTCGCTGAGCTCGATGAGTGAGAGCTCCTTGAAAGCCTCGATGAGCTGCTCGGTTGTGAGCTTTGCCATGATTTTCTCCTAATGTTTTTTTGGTTTTAACCGAGAACTAGTAAGGACTAGTTGCCGGACTCTTGCTTTGCACGCAGTGCGTCGACCGTGCGAACGGCCTTCGACAGTGGTGCGGTGAACAGGTATGCGGCACCGAATAGTGAGGCCTTCGCAGCTCCGGCAAACTTTGCCAGAAGTACTTCGCGGGACTCGAGATCGGCGAGCTTTCCAACCTCAACTGCGTCGAGAGGCTTACCGTCGAAGTAGCCGCCCTTCATGATGAGCTGAGGGTTTGCCTTGGCAAAGGCACGCAGAGCCTTCGCAACAGCGACTGCGTCACCGTGTACGAAAGCGATAGCCGAAGGACCAGCAAGCTGGTCATCGAGACCGGTGATGCCGGCCTTAGCGGCAGCAATCTTGGTCAGCGTGTTCTTTACCACGGCGTAAGTCGCGTGCTCACTGATGGACTTGCGCAGCTCCTTGAGCTGAGCAACAGTGAGGCCGCGGTACTCGGTGAGCAGAACTGCGTTCGAGTTTTCGAAGTTCTTCGAAAGCTCGGAGAGCATTGCTTCCTTGTTCGCCATGGCGCTCCTTGTGGTTTCTCACACCCCACTTGTGTGGAGTGATTAGCCTCGGGCCGCTAAAACTAAAAAAGCTCCAGCGCAGGGCTGGAGCGAAAGAATTTCACACGAATGTGAACATCACTAACAGTTTGCCTGCGCGGGTCTTCGTCGAAACGAAACTTAGATTGGTTACTCGCTTTCGCAAGCACACCAATAACCAGCGGTCTTTGGTTACCTTTAGGTTACGTGAGAGGCAGGGCCTCTGGCAAATCGGTAGACTAAAGACTTCCCTCCCCTGTTAGCGCTGATGCTCACATCGGATGTCGTTGAGACCGGCATCACAACGTGAGTTTTGGCTTGTCACGAAGATTTGAGGCCTCGTGAACGCTGTAGTAACCCTGACCCCCGCTCCTGTGCTGGACCGCACCTACCTTGCTGAGGATCTCACCGTCGGCAAAGTAAACCGTGCGTACGAAGTGCACGAATACATGAGCGGCAAGGGCCTAAACGTTGCCCGTACCCTGCACCTGTCCAAGCACCCCGTCTCTGCCGTGCTTCCTATTGGTATGCAGGACCAGTACCTTTTGTTCTCCACGCCCTTCCCGCAGATTTTGCGCATCATGCCTGTTCAGGGTCGTGTTCGCGTGAACACCACTGTGGTCGAGCGTGGTGGCCGCACCACTAACATCAACCAGCAAGCTATTCCTTTCACCGCCGAAGACTGGCACAACGTCGTCGAGACCACACTTGAGCAGGTCTCTGACATGAACGCCGACTGGCTGGTTGTCTCGGGTATGCACCCCAAGATGATTGACACCGGTCTACCAATCGACTTGAGCGAACTCTTCTCTCGCGCTCGTGAGCTAGGTGCACGCGTCGGTTTGGACACTTCTGGACCCGAGCTCAAACACTGGGGTCGCAGCGGCGAAGTCAACCTGATCAAGCCCAACGCCGATGAACTTGCTTCACTGGTTGGACACGAACTCCACACCCTCGGTGATGTCATCAACGCCGGTCGTGAACTCATTTCAACCGGTTTGGAAATCGCTCTGGTGAGCCTCGGCCCCGATGGCGCTATTGCAATTACCGCCGATGATGTGGTCTGGGCTAGCGCTGTTGCGCCCGAGGTCATCAACACCACTGGTGCGGGCGATGCCTTCCTTGCAGGATTCTTGAGCCAAGTTGTCAGCCCTGAAGCTTCTGCTGCTGGGCGTGAGGCAGGAACCCTTCCTGTGCTCAACCCTGAAGCTGCCCTCACCACTGGCTGCTCCTGGGGTGCTTTGGCAGTGTCGCTGCCTACCACCTTGATCAGTTCCTTTGGTGACGCTCCACAGGCACAGTTGCGCGAAGTTGACCCCAACTACTCGCTCCTGGAGAAGGCAACCGTTCGCTACTAAAGCGTCCAAAAAACATCCAGGTGAGGCCCCGCAGATGCGGGGCCTCACTCAGTTAAGGTTTCCTCGTTCGCAGCAGGAAGGCTGACCGTGAACATGGTTTTTCCAGGTTCGCTGGTCACTGTGACACTTCCGTGATGGGCCTGGACGACAGCGTTGACGATAGCTAGTCCCAACCCTGTACTTCCTGTGGCGCGGGTGCGAGAAGCATCACCGCGAGTGAAGCGTTCGAAGAGTTCCGGCATCTGTTCCTGCGGAATACCCGGACCGTTATCAATCACACGCAGCAGGACTTGATCGTTTTGCTTCTCGAGAACGACCTGCACGGTTGACCCAGCTGGGGTGTGAACGCGAGCATTTGCCAGCAAGTTCACGACGACTTGGTGCAGGCGTGCCTGATCGCCAAGAACCTGGAGGGGCTCTTCCGGTAGTTCCATATCCCAAATGTGATCTGGGCCTGCGGCGTGAGCATCGCTCACCGCGTCCACAATAATCAGGGAGAGGTCAACGGGCTTCTGCTCCAGTTCACGACCTTCATCTAGTCGTGCCAACAGCAGGAGGTCCTCAACCAATCCCGTCATTCGGGTGGCCTCAGATTCGATGCGGTTGAGTGAGTGGCGAACATCCTCGGGAAGTTCCGCTCCCCCACGACGTGTGAGTTCGGCATAGCCACGGATGGAGGCCAACGGCGTGCGCAGTTCGTGGCTGGCATCCGCCACAAAGCGGCGCACCTTCTCTTCACTGGCTTGTCGTGCAGCGAATGCTCGGGAAATGTGTCCCAGCATGTTGTTGAATGCAGCTCCCACACGACCGACCTCGGTGCGAGGGTCGGTGTCATCTTCACTTACGCGCTCTGCCAGCTTCACGTCACCTTTATCTAATGGAAGCTCGGAGACGCGAGTTGCTGAATCGGCCACGCGGTCAAGCGGACGAAGCTCGTAACGGATCAGCAAGCGCCCAGCGATGATGACTGCTCCCACACCAAAAGCGGTGACAAGAAGAATGATGGTGATGAGCTGTGCACTTGCCGCGTTGACCTCCGTCATGGGCAATGCGATAACCAGGGTGGCATTACCAGTAGTTTTGACGGCAATGGCACGGTAGTCCTGTGAACCCCTGACGTGGATTGTTTCAGGATTGCGATTGAGCTCCACAGTAGTGAAGTTCTTAATGTCTCCCACATCAACGAGACGGACTTCACCTCGTTCGTTCAACACGCCAGCTGTCGTGGAACCATCAGCCGCGACAACCGCGACCAGCGTGCCCGCAGCCTGTCCTGGCGCAAGGAGAGCATTATTGGGACGATCATCGTGGTCGTTATCGCCGTCGTTGTGACCGGGACGCAACGGGATGCCATCGGTGACAGCTTCCGTGGTTCGGATCACTGCGCTGTTGAGTTGGCTATCGAGTCGCTCCACGAGGAACGAACGCAGCGAAAGCACGCTCACGACACCAATGAGGGCGGCGGCCACGACCAAGAGACCCGCCATCGTCACGGTGAGGCGACGACGAAGAGTCCAAGGTGCGCGGGTGACTTGAGACACTATTCAGCCGGCTTGATCATGTAACCAGCACCACGGACCGTGTGCAGCATAGGAGCACCTTCTGCGTCAATCTTTTTGCGCAGGTAGGAAATGTATATCTCCACAACCGAGCTCTTTCCACCAAAGTCGTAATCCCAGACCCGGTCCAGAATTTGGCTTTTGCTCACGACGCGTCGAGGGTTGCGCATGAGGTACCGCAGGAGCTCAAACTCTGTTGCGGTCAGCTCAATCAAGCGACCAGCACGACGAACTTCGTGGCTATCTTCATCCAATTCAAGATCGCCTACGAAGAGGATGGGTGACTCATTAGCATCCGCGGTCAGGGTAGAGCGACGAATTAATCCGCGCAAACGAGCTACTACTTCTTCCAAGCTGAAAGGCTTGGTCACATAGTCATCGCCACCTGCGGTCAGACCTGCAATGCGGTCATCGAGTGAATCTTTCGCGGTCAGAAACAGCACCGGCACATCGTTGCCATCAGCGCGCATACGCTGCAACACCTGCAGGCCATCAATGTCCGGAAGCATGATGTCGAGAACAACAGCGTCGGGACGGAAATCACGCGCCGTGGCGATGGCGGAGGAGCCATCGGCGGCAGTCTTGATTTCCCAACCTTCATAACGCAGGGCCATCTGTAGCAGGTCAGTTAGGGATGCTTCGTCGTCGACAACGAGAACGCGAATGGGGGAACCATCAGCACGGGTCAAACGGACGGGAGCGGAAGAAGTTGTTTCGTTCACTCTTTGAGTATGGCGAAGTTTCCTATGAGAATCCTATGAACCACCTAAGAAGCCTATGAATGTGTCAAGAGTGCACAACTCCGGCGAGCGCACTGCCTGATGTCGGCGGGAAGCGCCAGAATAGAGCTCGTGAGTTCAGCAGCTAATGTGGCACAAATGCCCGAGACAAAGCCCCAGGCTGAACACCCCCATATTGCCTATCTCACCCGCATGGTCACCGATGGGAGCGATGAAGCTGCCTGGCTGCGTGCACGCTCACGCGGCATTACCGCTACCGATGTGGCGAAGCTCAACAGTGTGAATGCGATTCCCACGGCAGCTCTCGAAAAACTGCGTGGATCAACCTTTACCGGCAATGCCTACACCGACCACGGCAAAGCCCGTGAACCAATCATTGCGGCCTGGGTAAAAGAACACTTCTCCATTGAACCCAGCTCTGCCCTGTTTCATGCTGAGCCCGAGCCGCGTCACCTCGCCACTCCAGATGGCATTGGCGTTGTTGATGAGACACTTATCCTCGCAGAGATCAAGACCAGCCAGAAGCCTTTCGAAGGTGTTCCTGCTGGTTACCTGCGCCAGGTTTATTGGCAACAATATGTCCTTGGCGCTGAACGCACTCTCTTTGTTTGGGAGCAGCACGAGAACTTTGTTCCCGTCTCCGCCACCCCCAAACACATCTGGATTGAACGCGATGAGCGCGCCATTCGTGATCTTGTCTATCTTGCCAATGGGCTCATTGGTGAGCTTCACCGCTTGACCAACTAAGGAACTTTCATGGCTCTTCCTGAAACCCCCGTGCTGGAGGGTGACTACGTCCGCCTTGAGCCACTGAGCCATGAACGGGCTAGTGAGCTCAGTGAAGCAACAGAAGATGGCAAGCTCTATGACCTCTGGTACACCCCCATCCCCAGCCCTGCGGGGATGAAGGCAGAGATTGATCGCCGACTAGGTCTCTATGAGGCAGGCACCATGATGCCTTTTGCCACGATTGATGTTGCCACGAACAAGGCCATTGGCATGACGACGTTGATGAACATCAAGTTGGAGAATCTCAAAGTGGAGATTGGTTCCACCTGGATGGCCAACAGCTACCAAGGCACAGCAATCAATCCCGAGGCCAAACTTCTCATGCTTAGCTATGCCTTTGATGTCCTTGGTTGCAATGCAGTTGAGCTACGCACTCACGAGAAGAATGCCCAGTCTCGTGCAGCTATTGAAAAGCTCGGTGCCAAGCTGGATGGCCTATTGCGCAACGACATGATCATGCCAAATGGCACCATTCGTAACACTGTTGTTTACTCCATCACCACAGATGAGTGGCCTGCCGTCCACGACGGACTTGTAGCCCGCTTGGATGACCTTGAGCAGGCCGAAGAAGGCTAAATTACTTTCGGTTGTAGGAACCGAGAGCCTCGACAAGTGCCTCGTTGGCTTCGGGTGAACCGATAGAGATACGAATACCGGTCCCGCTGAATGCGCGGCCAATAATGCCGCGGCTCATTAGGTGCTCCTGTAGGGCATCGGTTTCCTCGCCTGCAGCAAGCCAGACAAAGTTGGCTTGTGAGGCAGGTGCATCCCAGTCGGTAGTGGCGAGGTAGGCCTCGAGCTTGTTGCGTTCGTGCAGAAGAACATCGATTCGTTCCTGAAGTTCTGGTTCTGCAGCCAACGAAGCCACGCCTGCAGCCTGTGCGATGTCCGTGACACCAAAAGGCAATGCCACCTTGGCCAGACCTTCCATCACCTCAGGTCGAGCAACGGTGTATCCCAGGCGCAGTGCAGCAAGTCCGTATGCCTTGGAGAAGGTGTGCAGCACAGCCACATTCTCGAACTCCTGATACAGCTCTAGACCACGAGCTGCTTCAGGGTCGTTCTGGAAGTGAACATAGGCTTCATCGATAACGACGAGAACACTCGTGGGGACCTGAGCTAAGAAAGAGCGCAGCTCTTCGTGCCCCACAGCAGTGCCTGTGGGGTTGTTGGGAGTGCAGATGAAGATAACTTTGGTGGCTGGGGTAATGGCGGCGAGCATGGCAGGAAGATCGTGGCGGTGATCTGCGGTGAGGGGAACCTCAATAGGTGTAGCCCCAGCCCCGCGCACCAGGATGGGGTATGCCTCAAAGGAACGCCAGGCATAGATCACCTCATCGCCGTGACCAGCAAATGCACGAATGAGCTGACCAGCCACCTCAACGGAACCGGTACCGAAAGCTAGTTCAGATTCCTTCACTCCAAGACGCTGAGCTAATGCGGCCGTCAACTCAGGGGCAGCCATGTTGGGATACCGATGCATGGTGGATGCGGCTTCTGTAATGGCCTGAATCACCGAAGGGAGGGGTGGGTAGGGGTTCTCATTCGAGGAGAGCTTATAGACCGGACCATCCCAGCCATCCACAGTGGACTTCCCCGGCTTGTATGCGGGGATGTTCTCAATGTGTGCTGGCTGCTTAATCACCCTCCAACGATACCGTCAGGAGCAGACAGGATATTGAGTTTAGGAAAGCTCAGCTTCCACACGAGAACGAATAGCTGCGGCAAGTTCCTCGATAGGCAGGGCTGCATCAAGGACGAGAAAACGCTCTGGTTCCGCTGCAGCGAGCGCCAGGAAGCCCGCACGAACCCGGGCGTGGAACTCTGCCTTTTCGTTTTCAAGCCGATCAAACGGCTTATCCGCAGCGTCAAGACGCGTGCGTGCAATATCTTCGTTGAGGTCCAGCAGCACTGTCACATCTGGCAACAGGCCGCCTGTCGCCCAGAGTGAGAGGTCACGTACTTCTTTTGCATCCAGCACTCGTCCTGCGCCTTGATAGGCAACTGAGGAATCAAAGTAGCGATCCTGAATGACAACCTCGCCACGCTCCAGTGCGGGACGCACCAGCGTGGCCACGTGGTGTGCACGGTCTGCGGCATACAGCAATGCTTCAGCGCGGGGGTCAATATCTCCGCGGTGGTGCAGCACGAGGTTTCGAACCTCGACACCCACATCGGTGCCACCGGGCTCACGGGTGCGCACAACTGTGCGACCTTGTTCTGTCAACCACTGCGCAAGGAGGCCTGCCTGGGTGGACTTGCCCGATCCGTCTCCACCTTCAAAGGTGATGAACAACCCGGCCACGTGTTACTCGCTGGCCTTGGAAGAAATACCTGACTTACCCAAGGTAGTAGAGGCCTTCTTGGCTCCTGCCTTCTTCACCACGATGGTGTCGCCGACCTTTTTGGTTGACTTCTTCGCGGCGGGCTTCTTTGCAGCAGCCTTCTTGCGAACGACAGGACCCTTGGCGCGCTTGATGGCCAGAAGCTCAACAGCGCGATCGAAGTCGATTTCCTCAGGAACTTCACCGCGAGGGATAGTGGCATTGGTGGTGCCATCAGTGACATAGGGGCCAAAGCGACCGTCTTTGATCTTGATGGGCTTGCCGCTTTCAGGATCTGCGTCGAATTCCTTGATAGCGCTAGCTGCCTTGCGAGCGCCGTATTTCGGCTGTGCAAAAAGCTCGAGTGCACCAGCGAGATCGATAGCAAAGATTTGGTCTTCGTTTTCGAGGGAGCGGGTGTCGGTGCCCTTCTTGAGGTAGGCACCATAGCGACCATTTTGCGAGGTGATCATCTCGCCAGATTCGGGATCAGCACCTACTTCACGTGGCAGATTGAGTAGTTTGAGTGCTGTCTCAAGATCAACCGTTGCAGGGTCCATGCTCTTGAAGAGAGACGCGGTGCGAGGCTTGATGACTTCTGCCTTGGCCGCACGCTTCTTCTTTTTGACCTCGACAACCTCGCCGGTTGCGGGGTCAATCTCAGCCTCATCGAGAGAAATCTCGGGTTCCGGCTCGAGCTCGGTGACGTAGGGGCCGAAACGGCCGTCTTTGGAGACTACCGTCTTGCCGTTCTCTGGGTTCACGCCCAGAACACGGTCAGTCACGATAGGTGCATCAATGAGCTCTTGCACCTTTTCCGGGGTGAGTTCATCCGGAGCCATATCCAAAGGAATGTTTACGATGCGAGGCTTCTCGTCTTCAGCAGCATCGGGGTTGGTGACCTCAATGTAGGGGCCATACTTGCCCACACGAATCGCAGCGCCATTGTCGCCAATGCGGAAAGTGTTCAGCTCTCGTGGATCAATGTCCCCAATGTTGTCGAGGATTTCTCGCAGACCGTGGTGACCTGGTTCGCCAAAGTAGAACTTCTTCAGCCACTGAGAGCCAGTTCCTTCGCCACCGGCAATCTTGTCGAGGTCTTCTTCCATCTCTGCGGTGAAAGCGTAGTCAACAAGGTCGGTGTAGTGCTCCTGCATCAGACGAACAATGGAGAACGCAACCCAAGCAGGAACGAACGCTGAACCCTTAGGCGTGACATAGCCACGGTCCACAATCAGGCCCAGAATCGATGCATAAGTGGATGGACGACCAATGCCCAGCTCTTCGAGCTTCTTCACCAGTGTTGCTTCGGTATAGCGAGGGGGTGGGGTGGTGTCGTGACCCTTGGCCTCAACATCTGCCAGGACCAACTTCTGGCCCTCTGCCATGACAGGAAGCTTGGCCTCAGCCTGAGCATCTTGAGCGTTGCGCTCTTCATCTGTGCTCTCCTCGTAAGCGTTGAGGAAGCCGCGGAAGGTGATGACGGTGCCGCTGGCGGTGAACTCGACTGGCTCACCGTTTGCAGGAGTTGCCTTCACGGTGACAGTTGCCGTCTGACCCTTGGCATCAGCCATTTGTGAAGCAACAGTGCGCTTCCAAATCAGGTCGTAGAGCTTCCATTCATTGCCACGCAGAACGTTTTGCAGCTCAGCCGGAGTCTTGAAGGTTTCACCAGCTGGGCGAATAGCTTCGTGTGCTTCCTGAGCATTCTTACTCTTGCCCGAGTACTGACGAGGAGCATCAGCAACTTGGTCTGCACCGTAGAGCGTCGTTGCTTGCGTGCGAGCAGCCGCAATGGCCTGGCTCGACAGTGAAGGCGAGTCTGTACGCATGTAGGTGATGTATCCGTTTTCGTAGAGCCCCTGAGCCACGCTCATGGTCTGCTTCGAAGAGAACTTCAGCTTGCGGGATGCTTCCTGCTGCAAGGTTGAAGTGGTGAAAGGTGCCGAGGGACGACGAGTGTAGGGCTTGGTATCCAGACCCGCCACAACAATCTCAGTGCTTGCTTCACGCAGCGCGGCAGCAAGGGCAACAGCGACCTCTTCACTCAATAAGGTGGCCTTGGTAATGAGCTGACCGTTGTCATCAAAGTCTTTACCCGAGGCAATCGTGTTGCCGCCGACTCGAACCAACTTGGCCTCAAACTGAGTGTTGGCCTCGGTGGATGTTCCGAGAGTGGCAAGCAGATCCCAGTAGTTTGCTGAGTTGAACGCCATACGTTCGCGCTCACGGTCCACAACAAGACGCAGTGCAACAGTCTGAACACGACCAGCGGATGTTCCGGGTCCTACACGGCGACGCATCACGTCTGACATTTCCCAGCCATAAAGGCGGTCGAGAATTCGTCGAGTTTCTTGGGCATCTACCAGCGCAGTGTCGAGCTCGCGAGTGTTTTGTTGGGCTGCCTGAATGGCCTCTTTGGTAATTTCGTGGAACACCATACGGTGAACAGGAACCTTGGGCTTGAGCACTTGGAGCAGGTGCCAGGAAATCGCTTCACCTTCACGGTCCTCATCAGTGGCGAGATAGAGCTCGTCAGCATCTTTGAGGGCTTTCTTCAGCTCGGCGACAGTCTTCTTGCTGTTCTCGCTGACCACGTAATAGGGCTCAAAGTTATCTTCAACGTTGACGGCGAACTTACCGAAGGGTCCCTTTTTCATGTCGGCAGGAAGCTCGCTGGGCTTGGGCAGATCACGGATGTGACCGACCGATGCGAGCACCTCGTAGTTGTCACCGAGGTATTTGCCAATGGTCTTGGCTTTGGCTGGTGACTCGACGATGACGAGCTTTCTAGAGTTGGACAAGCATTCCTCCGAAATAAGTTGCGTTCCAAAAGGTCAAGATACACGGCAAATTGAGTTCGTCAATCACTCACGCTCATTTTTCGGTCCTGCCTTGGCTCTCGTCTGGGTCGAAAATCCCAGAACGGTGACCTGCAAGGTCACCCGTGCAATCAATCTGTCCAGCTCACATTTTTCTAACTGAAAATGCCGTTCTGTGGCGAGTCTTTCCGCGCGATCACAGGGATATCCGGGAATTCGTCCAGATGCCGCATCAGCTGCCTCAAGGGCAGCTTGGTCAGTTACTGACTGTGCTCTCTCCAGGGTGAGAAAAACGGTCCCGAAAAAAAGTAGAAGAGATGTCACCGAAATGACCCCTCCGACAAGGATTAGAGTCGCGGCTGCACTAGAGCCACGTTCACTGCGCATTCAGGACACACTCCTGAACATGGACCTCGGACAGCAGCCAGGACAGAGGACCCACCCCGGTTGATTGGGTCAACGAAACACACACCAGTTCTTCGTCGATACTGTGCTGAAGCTCAGCTTGAGGGTTTGCCTGAGCCAACGATGATCCCACAAGTGAAATATCAACCCCACGAGCAAGCTCCCTGGCAGCCTGCCGTGCGAGGGCAGCATTGGTGAGCTGAATCCCCAGCGCACCAACGGCTTGCAGACACACTCCCAGAACCAAGACGATTGCGGGCAACACCATAGCTAGCTCGGCGGTGACACTACCCTCCGAACGTGAGAGCACGTCGCACCATGTCCGTCAGTATTTGCTTGACTTCATCTCCGCGAAGAATCGCCACCAGTAAACCGGCAAAGCCAACTGCAGCCATCGTTGCGATGGCGTACTCTGCTGTCGCCGAACCTGCCTCTGAGTGAAACTTCTGGAGAGCTTTCCACACCTTATTTATGTTGGTTGTTGTCATTGTCACCACACCTTTCGCGCTCATCTCAGCGCAAAAGAACTGAGTGAGATCACACCTCTATATAAGAGGTGGAATTGCATCACGAATTCAAAGCTGTGGAGGAGATCACACTGGCAACCAATGGGAGAACTCCCACCGCAATAAATGCCGGCAAAACACACACCCCCAACGGGATCATGAGCTGCACCGAAAGCCTCTCAATCCTCATTACTGCTTCAGCTTGAGCCTCGTTGCGTTCTTGTTTAGCTAATGCGTGCACGAGTTCAGCAAGCGGCACTCCTGTTGTAAAAGCGAGGTGAACATAGTGATCACACTTGCTGAGCTCTAATCGAGCTGCATCTTTTTCTGCCACAAAGTCTCTAGCAATCTCCTGAGCCCACTGATGCGAACTCTGGAGTGAAGACCCTGATCGGAGTGAAATCCCCAAAATTTCAGCGGCCATGCCACGGGCCCAATCACCTTGCTGAGCATGATGCACCATTCGAGTTGACCACTTCTGAGACAGAACTACCATTCCGGCGGCAAAGAGCAGAAGTACCCAGCCCACCGCAGAACCCACAAGAAAAGGGATTGGGTTGTAGCCCGCCAAAACTCCTCCTGCTAGGGCAAGCGCAGGCAAAACCATCACTAATCTGGTTGCAGCCTGCGGCCCTGCCAAATGCACCCGAGCCTGTCGTGCATGTTCAGCAGCTGTGGTGAATGCCTCGGCACACACGCTCAAGACGGTGGCAAAGGGTGCGCCTGTCCTCAGCGCGTAGCCCCAAACCTGAGTAATCAGTGCTTCTGGTTCTGGCGCAACGCAGCGGGCATATTGTTCGATATCGAGGCCAGCCTCGACAGCGGCGTGCACCGGGGGTAACCCTGCACGGAGCAAGGCAGCAACCTGGGCGCAGCGTTGGGCAAGCTCACGAAACCGCTCTTCGTGCTCAGATGCTGAGTTCCCGAAGTGCGAGCGGACCTTCGCCCTGAATGAATTCACCCAATGCAGAAATCTTGCGACCATGTTCACCTCGCTCTAGGTGAACAACAAGGTCAAGACCTCCGCGAACAAGGGTATTGAGGAGTTCTGAACTCATCCCAGCCTGAAATCCCAGCGCAGCTAAACGCGAGGGAACCTCGTGCAACGAATTTGCATGCAGTGTGAGCCCACCACCTGAATGCCCCGTATTCAAGGCAGCCAGGACAGCACCAATTTCTGCGCCACGGCATTCGCCCAGCACCAAGCGGTCTGCTCGCATACGCAACGCATGCGGAACGAGCTGCTCGAGCCGGATCCCACCGGCTCCTTCAATATTGGGTTGTTGAGCTTCAAGCGAGATCACATGGGGGTGGTTGATATAAAGTTCTCGAACATCTTCAAGCACAACAATGCGTTCACTGTGATCAACGACTGAGAGCAGATGTCCCAATAATGCAGTTTTTCCTGTCCCTGCCGCTCCCGTAAGCAATACCGTTCGTTTATTCGTGATGGCCTCGAGGAGAAATTGGAGCTGGCTTGAAGTCATGAATCCGGCAGTGACCCTGTCTTGCCATGAGAGCTCTCGGCTTCGAGGAATACGCAGAGCAATTGTGGTGCCAGAACTTGCAACAGGAGCGAGCACAGCATGGACTCGGACATCCCCGTGAAGTCGGACATCAACGCAGGGGTGAGCCTGGTCGATATGTCGACCACCTCGGCCAATAAGTTCAACGGCAAGTGCCCGAATCTCTGTTTCTGTATACGACCAGGTGGGATCGCGTTCCAAACCGAATCCTTTATCTAGCCACAATCCCGCGTGAGACGAAATGAGAAGGTCTGTTACGTCGGGGGTGCGCAGGTGTCTATCGAGATGGGCAAGCATCGCGCAAAAATAGGCGAATAATCCATGTGATGGGAATTTTTCTGCCTTTTTGGGGGTATTTGTACCCCTTTTGCCCCTGTGGAGGACAAGGCGTTCGCATCCGTATGAGCTGGTTAACGTGGGAAGGCGACACCAGTTGGGGGGAACGGTGTCGCCTTCGTGACGCCAGATTGGGGGAATCGGCGGCGCCACCAGTCAGATACGAAGCTCTGAACTATTCGAGTGTAGGGCATAAATCGGCAATTAATCTTGTACCCCAAGTCCAAAAAGTAACTTTGTATACAAAGTCTGTTTTTGGGAGTAATCTCTGTACAGACTTAGTACGAGTTTTTAGTCACCGCCCAATGAAGTGAGGTGCTCGAAATGAGCAACAATATTGACAACCTGATGCACGAAGAACGCCGCTTTCCCCCCAGCGCAGAGTTCACCGCACAGGCCGTAGGTCAGGCCAGTCTGTATGCAGACTCTAAGAAAGACCGCCTAGGTTTCTGGGATAAGCAGGCTAAAGAACTCCTCCACTGGCACAAGCCCTTCACTCGCGTTCTGGACTGGAGCGATGCCCCGGTCGCCAAGTGGTTCGATGATGGCGAGCTCAATGTGGCATATAACTGCCTCGATCGTCACGTCCTCGATGGCCGCGGAGACCGCGTCGCCCTCTATGGCGAAGGCGAACCTGGTGATCAGCGTGTATACACATACAGCGAATTGACAGCAGAAGTTAAGCGCGTCGCAAACGTCTTTCTTTCGCTAGGCGTAAATGCTGGTGACCGTATTGCGATCTACATGCCCATGATTCCTGAAGCCATCATCACCATGCTGGCCTCTGCACGAATTGGTGCAGTGCACACTGTCGTGTTTGGTGGATTCTCTGCGGACAGCCTCCGTAGCCGCATCGACGACGCACAAGCCAAGCTAGTTGTCACAGCTGACGGTGGATGGCGCAAGGGCAAGGTATTCCCCCTCAAGCCAACCGTGGATGCTGCACTCGAGGCAAACGGTGGCGGAAGCTCCGTAACCAACGTGCTCGTCGTCAAGCGTGGCGAGAATGAAGTTGCGTGGACCGAAGGTCGCGACATCTGGTGGGATGAAGCCAAGGCAGGCGTTGAGGCAGAGCACGTTGCCCAGGGCTTCCCCGCAGAGCACCCCCTGTTCATTCTTTATACCTCTGGTACCACAGGTAAGCCCAAGGGTATTTTGCACACCACTGGTGGGTACCTGACTCAGGCAGCATTCACCCACAAGAACATCTTCGATCTGCACGCAGAGACTGACGTCTACTGGTGCACCGCCGACGTAGGTTGGATTACCGGACACTCCTACGTGGTCTATGGGCCACTGGCGAACGGTGCAACCCAGGTCGTCTACGAAGGAACTCCTGACGCTCCACACCCAGGGCGCTGGTGGGAAATCATCGAGAAGTACAAGGTCTCGATCCTCTACACCGCACCAACGGCTATTCGCTCCTTCATGAAGAACGGACGCGAGATTCCTGCGAAGTTTGATCTCTCGAGCATTCGTGTTCTGGGTTCCGTGGGTGAGCCCATTAATCCCGAGGCGTGGATTTGGTATCACGATGTCATTGGTTGCGGCACTGCACCCATCGTGGACACCTGGTGGCAGACCGAAACTGGCGCCATCATGATTGCTGCACTTCCCGGCGTGACCACCTTGAAGCCAGGTTCCGCCCAGGTCCCCATCCCCGGTGTAGTGATCGACATCGTGGATGAGCAGGGCGTTCCTCAGGAGAAGAACTCTGGGGGCCTTTTGGTTATTTCCGAGCCATGGCCTGCCATGCTCCGCGGTATTTGGGGAGACCCTGCGCGTTTCCAAGAAACCTATTGGGAAAAGTTCGGCGACAAGTACTTCGCCGGCGACGGCGCCCGTTACGACCGTGACGGCGACATCTGGCTGCTTGGCCGCGTCGACGATGTGATGAACGTATCTGGTCACCGTCTCTCCACTGCTGAGATCGAATCAGCTTTGGTCGGTAACACAATCGTGGCCGAGGCAGCTGTTGTGGGTGCCGCGGATGAAACAACTGGACAAGCAGTTGTCGCCTTCGTGATCTTGAAGAAGAGCCACGTTAACGATCAGACTCCTGAAGAAGCCAGCGCACTCCTGCGCAAGCACGTTTCAGACCAGATTGGAGCGATTGCTCGCCCCTCGAAGGTCTACATCGTGGAAGAGCTCCCCAAGACTCGCTCCGGCAAGATCATGCGTCGTCTCCTGCAAGACGTTGCCGAAGGTCGCGAGATTGGTGACACCACCACGTTGACTGACACAGGTGTGCTCAGCATCATCAGTGCACAGGTTCACTAAACGAAGCACGAACGAAAGAACCCCAGGCCTTTGGCCTGGGGTTCTTTGTGCGTAACGGAAGAACTACTTGAACGAGACGATGATCTCGACCTCAACAGGTGCATCGAGAGGAAGCACAGCCACTCCAACGGCAGAGCGAGAGTGAACTCCCGCATCACCAAAGATTTCCCCCAACACTTCTGAAGCACCGTTAATCACGCCAGGTTGACCGGAGAAGCTGGGGTCACTGGAGACAAAACCCACAACCTTCACCACTCGAGTCACACGGTTGAGGTCCCCCAGCACTGACTTGACCGCTGCAAGTGCATTGAGCGCACAGATGCGTGCGTAGTCTTTCGCATCAGAAGCGGGAATGAGACCGTGACCTTCACCCACCTTGCCCGTGGCTGGGAGGGCGCCGGAGACCATAGGCAGTTGACCGGAGGTGAAAACGAGGTCACCGTGAATGACGGCAGGTGTGTATGCCGCCACAGGAGGGACGAGATCAGGGATATCAATACCTAGTTCGGCAAGACGAGTGTCAATATTGGACATGAGAGTTCCTTACTTTCTTAGCTACTCAGCCAGTGGTCTTTTGAGATAGGCAACAAGGCCACCTTCGGGTCCTGTCACGATTTGTACGAGCTCCCAACCTTCAGAACCCCAGGTGTTCAAAATGGCGGTGGTGTTGTGGATCAGTAGAGGAGTGGTGATGTACTCCCACTTGATGTTGGCCATGGGTCTCCGTTCGGTAAGTTCTCAGAATTACGGGGTAAATTAGAGTCTATGTTTGCCAAGAAGCCTTCGCGTTCAGGAATCATCGGGGGACTGCTCGCATTTGTCGGCATGAGTGCCGTTGCGTCAGTGTTGATTGCTGCAGCGGTTACCCCTGCGATTGCTGTGACAGGTGTCACCGCCAACAGCGCATTGGGTGTTTTTGACGAACTTCCCGCCTACCTCAAGATCAATGAGTTGGCTGAAAAGTCGAGCATGTATGCCAAGACTCAGGATGGCCAAGACGTCCTTCTCGCCTCGTTCTACGCACAGAACCGCATCACAGTCCCTCTGGACGAAATCTCTCCTTACGTCATCGATGCAGCTATCGCTACTGAGGACCCTCGTTTCTATGAGCACGGTGGCGTTGACCTCATTGGTACTGCTCGCGCCATCATTTCCAACGCAACCGGTGGAAGCGTGCAAGGTGGTTCCTCGATCAGCCAGCAGTATGTCAAGAACATCCTGGTGATGCGTGCTGAAGAAATCGCAGACCCTGAAGCACGAAAGGCTGCCTACTACGCCGCAACCCAGACCAGCATTGAGCGCAAGCTCAAAGAAATGAAGCTGGCCATCAGTATCGAGTCCAAGTACACCAAGGACGAAATCCTCAACGGATACCTCAACATCGCTTCCTTCGGCGGCCGCGTATACGGCATTGAAACCGCTGCTGAGTATTACTACGGCGTCAAGGCAAAGGACCTCACCCTTGCTCAGGCCGCCAGCCTCATCGCAACGGTCAACAACCCGAACAACCTGCGTATCGACATCGAAGAAAACATCCCCTACAACCAGGACCGTCGCGACTACGTTCTCGGCCGCATGTTGGCTGAAGGCAAGATCACGAACAAAGAATACAAGGCTGCCATTGCAGAACCTGTAACTCCCGTCATCACCCCCTCCAGCACCGGTTGCCAGACTGCTGGTGGTGCTGCGTTCTTCTGTGACTACGTGACCTGGATTATCAAGAACGACCCCGCCTTCGGCGCAACTGAAGACGAGCGCTGGGCAGCGTTCCAGCGTGGTGGTTGGAAGATTTACACCACGTTGGATGTTGAACTTCAGGCCGCCTCAGAACAAGCCATCTACTCTCGAGTTCCCAAGATTGTCCCTGAGGGCGACATCGCGGGTGCTTCTGTTTCGGTACAGGTGGGCACTGGTCGAGTACTCGCAATGGCACAAAGTAAGGATTACTCTGCTGACCCCGAAGTCGTTGCGTCTGGAGCAAACTTCACCTCCATCAACTACAACACTGACAGCAAGTACGGCAGCTCTACCGGTTTCCCTGTGGGTTCGACCTACAAAATCTTCACCCTGATCGAATGGCTCAAGCAGGGCCACGGCCTCAACGAAGTTGTCTCAGGCAAGGTCAAGGACTGGAAGATGTCCGAGTTCAAGAACAGCTGTGAGCCCACTGGTGGCCCCAACTGGCGCCCCATCAACTATGCCGGTGCTTTCGACTCCACAACCACTGTGATGAACGCGTTGAAGAACTCCTACAACCTCAACTTCATCACCATGGCCTCCAAGATGGACCTCTGCAACATCCGCAAGGTTGCTGAGGCCTTTGGTGTTCACCGCGCGGACCTCAAGACCCTGAAGTCGAACCCCTCCACCATCATTGGTACTGAGGAAATTGCCCCCCTTGCGATGGCCGTTGCTACCGCAGGTATTGCCAACGACGGAAAGACCTGTACTCCCATCGCTATCGATGAAATCATCGACTTCAAGGGAAAGAAGATCACTCCACCCAAGACCAAGTGCACTCAGTCAGTAACCCCTGCGGTTGCTCGCACCACCGCGTACGCCATGGAAAATGTGCACTCTCCCGGCGGTACGGCAGCACGTGCTGATGTGGGAGACGGTATTCCCTGGATTGCCAAGACGGGTACATCCGATAACGCTGAGCAAAACTGGATCATGGGCGCAACCACCAAGGTTGCCACCGTGGTGTGGCTTGGTAACGTCTCTGGCCACGTGGCCCTTTCGAACGTAGATTTCACGGGTGGACGTCAATACAACACGAAACAAGACATTTACCGTGACATTATGACGGTGGCGAACGCCCAGTTTGGTGGTGACGCCTTTGGCGCGCCAGACCCCAACCTGGTCAAGGGTAAGTCAGTCAGCGTTCCAGCCATCCAGGGCCTCACCAAGGAGCAAGCACAGGCTCTCATCGAGAGCGTTGGCTTGACCTTCACCGATGGTGGCGAGATGGATTCTGAACTTCCTCTCAATACAGTTGCAAAGTCTGAGCCTGCTTCAGGTGAACCAACTGCTGTTGGCGGCGAAGTCAAGGTTTACTTTTCTAACCACAGCTTGGTTGCTGGTCCACCCAGCACAGTCGGAATGACTGAGACTCTCGCTCGCAGCACCCTTGTTGCAGCAGGCTGGACTGTTGCTCCGACCATCGAGCTACCAATCCCCGATGCACTGTGTCCCGTGCCACTTCCACCGGCACCTACTCCTGCACCGACTCCTTCGGCATCGCCCACGGCATGTCCTGGAACAGCCAATCCGCTTCCTGTAGGACAGCGATTGGTTACGGTACAGTCCCCCATCGGTGGCTTCGTAAAGCCCACAACACCGATCACCATTACCGTCCAAAAGTAATGAGTTCTTCCTCAGCAATCGGCCGCGATGTCCTCTTAGGCATCGGGCTGGTTGCTGCAGGTGCTTTAGCTTGGGGAACGCTGATTGAACGCAATGCGTTCACGTTGCGTAACGTCGAGGCCAAAGTACTGGAACCTGGCGCTGCTCCTGTACGCGTCCTGCATATTTCCGACCTTCACCTTGCTCCGTGGCAAAAAGGCAAGATGGAGTGGATTCGCTCCCTCGCTGAACTTGCTCCTGATTTCATTGTGAACACTGGTGACAACTTGGGGCACGAAAAGGCGTTGCCCCATCTGCAAGAAACCCTCTCGGCATTCCAAGGAACACCCGGAGTTTTTGTAAATGGGTCCAATGACTACTTCGCCCCTGAGTTCAAGAATCCCTTTGCCTACTTCGCCGGGCCTTCGAAAGCAACGAAAGTAGCCCAGCGCCTCGACACTGCTTCGTTGATGAAGTTCTTCACAGAAGAGTTGGGGTGGGCAAACCTCAATAACTCGGCGGCATCGCTAACCCTCGGCGAACGTCGTATCGACTTCATGGGTGTGGATGACCCACACCGCTCATTCGATTCGCTCTCGAAGATGGAGCGTGCTCTCGAATCGATTCAGTCGGAAGACTTCCTGGCTGGATCTACTCCAGAGATCACTATCGGGGTTGCTCACGCGCCATACCAACGCATCCTGAACGACTTTGTCGCACAGGGAGCTGACGTCATCTTTGCCGGCCACACTCACGGTGGTCAGGTCTGTGTACCAGGATTTGGTGCACTGGTGACCAACTGCGACATTCCTCGAGACAAGGTCAAGGGTTTAAGTTCCTGGCAGCACGGCAGCCGGACAGCTGCCCTCAATGTTTCAGCTGGTGTCGGAACATCGATCTATGCACCTGTGCGGTTCGCCTGTGCTCCTGAGGCTTCCTTGGTCACGCTCAGTGCCGTCGACAGCTAAGGCTGCCTAGAAGTAGACCTCTTTACGGAACATTCGGTTGAGTTTGCCCGCAATGCGGTAACCAAATCGGTTCCACAGCTGAGTCTTCTTCTCGTCGATGACGAGATCATACGTTCCCACGCGGTCAATGACTATCGGGCTCAGACTGGTCTTGAACACACCAATGCCGTGAAGGTGGTGTGAAGGGTCTTTGAGCTGGTCCGATGGTGGGCAACCCATCATGTCGTAGCTGACGGC
>JBEBAV010000107.1:0-24690 GCA_041158725.1 Actinomycetota bacterium | reverse complement strand
GGTGTGATCTTGGTCAGGAGCGGGTAGACCGCCGTTGCCAGCATCATGCCGATAGCCATCGCAAAGAAGGTCAAAATGGCCGTGTTAGCAACATCACTGAGATTCTTTGCCGCCTCTAGTTCGCCCGTGAGAGCAACAAATCCAGTAGAACCGGGAACAATCAACCAGAACGTGGGCAAGAAGATTGCCAAGTCTCCAGGGCCACCACCCAAACGAGCGTTGATTGCCCACGACGTGATGAGCCCGATAGCTGTGGCAATCCCGGCGGAGAGCGGAACACCTAAACTGGGTGCGGCAATAACCGAGATGGCAAAGCTGAACATCATGACAAAGAGGCTCGGTAACCACAGTCTCACTGGTGTGCAGAAGTAAAGGAATGTGCCGATGCCATAAATGGCAGCGCCTGCCCAGGCAACCCATTGAGGCGTCAATGTAGAGGTGACATCTTCTAGCCTGGTCGCAGGTATCCCACTGGCAGCGATAGCGAGGGCTCCACCAAAGGCCATGCTGCCCAGAATCATCACCGCATACATCAGCCTGGAAGCGCCAGAGACCATATAGCCACTGACCAGTTCGATAATTCCTGAGGTGAGTGTTGCCCCGGGGAGTAGCACAACAATAAGCATGGCAACCATACGAACAGGGTCAGGTTTATCCAGTGCCAGAGAAATCCCCGCCACCATCAAGCCAGCAACAAAGGTTGCCATCAATGGCAACAGCGCGGCAAAACGGGTGCTTCTACTGAGGTTGAGCACCATGATGCCCACGAGCAAACCCATAATGGTGACGGCACCCAGTGCAGGAACATCGAGACGGAATGCGGCTCCAAATCCCAGGGCTGACAGGGAATAGCCAATGACTCGAAGCCAAGATGGGTAAATCGGCTTCGTGGTGGCGATAGCGCGCAAGCTTTGGGCAACGTCATGCGCATCGTCCTTGTTGTGACGGGCCTGGGCAAGGATTGATTGGACCTGAGTCATCTGGTCAAAGCGGTAGCTGGTTTTCACTACCCGCAGTTGTGGAACACCATGTTTGTGAGTTTCCGTGAGCACGAGTGTGGGGAGAAGAACGATCTCTGCGTCGGCGTCATACGCCTCAGCTAGTCCGCGGAGAACACTTTCTGCCTGCGGTGCTGGATACGTCGAGCTGACCATGGCCGCAGCTGCTTCTGTGAGCATTTCTGTCACATCGGGTTTAGTGGCAGAGGATGCATTTTGCTCGGTCATAACTCAACGGTAACAAAGAGCTCAGTCAACCTAGACTGATATTGCCATCAGAGATGGCCACATCAAGGAGTCCCTATGGAATACACCGGTAAAACCACGCTGATTACCGGCGCCAGCGCTGGCATCGGTGTTGCCTTCGCTGAAGGTTTTGCAGCCCGTGGCAGCAACCTCATCCTTGTTGCCCGTCGCAAGGATCGCCTCGACGAAGTCGCCAAGACTGTTTCTCAGAAGTATGGCGTCAGCGTTACCGTCATTGCCCAAGATCTTGCTGCTCCAGGTGCTGTCGCCAAACTGGAGAAGGCCGTAAATGCCAAAAAGCTCACGGTTGATGTCTTGATCAATAACGCAGGCTTTGGGGTAAACGGTTTCTTCATCGACGAAGAGCGTTCACGCACTCAGGAAGAAATTGCACTGAACATCGGTGTACTCGTAGACCTCACTGCGGCTTATCTTCCCGGCATGGTGAAACGTAACTCTGGTGCAGTGGTGAACATTGCCAGTACTGCGTCGTTCCAGCCTGTTCCCGGCATGGCTGTTTATGCTGCGACTAAAGCGTTTGTTCGTTCGTTCACGGAAGCCGTATGGGGAGAACTCGGCAATTCTGATGTGCGCGTCGTTGCCGTGAGCCCCGGCTCTACAGAGTCTGAATTTTTTGTCGTTGCTGGTGGAACCCCCGGGGGCAAGCCCATGCCTGCAACTGCCGTCGTTGACACAACCTTCGCGGCACTGGATAAAAATGTCCCATCCGTTGTGGTGGGGGCGGCCAACACAATTTCATCCTCCCTGGTGAAGTTTTTTCCCAAGAAATCAGTGATCAAAATTGCAGGTGGCATGTTCCTGCCTAAGGAGAAGTAATGCAGCACAATTTCCTTTACTCCGTCGAGCGTGAGTACACCCAGCCCATGTCCCGCATCTGGGAAGCATGGACCGATGCGGCTCAACTCGAGGCGTGGTATCACCCCACTGAACTGAAGAACGTGCCAGGCTCCTCTGTATCTGAAGCTGTGGTCGGCGGTGCGTGGGCGATCGCAGTGGATGTTCCAGAGTATGGTTTCCAATCCTGCTTCTGGGGCACCTACACCGCTGTTGAGGAGCACAAGCTTCTCGAGCACACCATGTTCTACAGCCAGGATCCAGCAGAGTTTGCTGCCAAAGACATGTCTGGCGAATTCGCCAAGATTGTGGTCACCTTCGAAGAACGACCAGGTGGAACCTGGGTGCAGTTTGCCCAGTATGGCGAGCTCCCAGAAGAACACATCCCCATGGCTCAAGCGGGAATGGAAAGCTACTTCCAGTCGCTAGCCGACTACCTGGGCTAACCCAGGAGCGACTTCATCTGGTTGTAAATCAGCTCTGCCGCTTTCTGAGGCATGAGGCGAGTCAGTTTGTCCATGGTCTTCGCATCTGAACCGATGAAGACTTTATAGGAGTTCTTCTCGATGGCATCAATGATGGTGCTGGCTGCCACGTTCACTGAGGTCATCTTGAACTTGTTGCCTTCGTGGACGTCCATGTTGGCAGGCATGGCCATGCCGGAGTTTTGGGCAATGTTGGTTTCAATAGCACCTGGGTAGATCGCGGTGACGTGAACGTTGGTGCCTTTGAGTTCTGAGTGGAGACCTTCAGTCAACAGTTTCACCGCCGCCTTGGTAGCGCCGTAGATGGTCTGGCCAGGAACGGGGGCATAGCCACCCATGCTCGAGACATTCGCGATGTAGCCTTCGGGACGCTTGAGAAGTTCTGGCAAGAATGCCTTCACCGTGTTGATGGTGCCGTAGAGGTTGACATTGATCACACGTTCAATGGCATCAAACTCAAGATCATTGACACGAACAAAAGGCTGAATGATTCCTGCCACATTGACCAAGGCATCGACTTGACCGTGCTTGGCAATCACGGCCTTGGGCAATGCCATGACCTTGGCGCGGTCAGTGATGTTGAGAGTGTGCAGGGAGAGCTTTGCTCCCTTGCCAGCCAACGTGGCTGTTTCATTTAAACCGTCTTCACTGAGGTCAACGGCGGCAACCGTTGCGCCCTTGGCAAGAAGCTGAAGAACGAGTTCACGAGCGATTCCATTACCGCCACCTGTGACGACGAAAACTTTGCCTGAGATGTCCATGATGTACTCCTTTGTGGATGTTTATCTGCATCCACCTTCAGTATCCTCCTGGTCTGCAGTAAAGCCTCATGGTTTGGACCGCTCAGCGGTCGTATGCTGAATTGTTCTTAACAGATTGGAATGACATGTTTCTTGCCGAATTGAACTGGTTGGCCATTGCCGTTGCCTTCGTTGCAGCCTTTATCGCTGGCGCAATCTGGTTCGGGCCCAAGACCTTCTTCCCAACGTGGTGGCGTGCGATGGGTAAAGACCCTGAGAACATGCAAGTCACCGGGAACATGGGTGTCATTTTCGGTTCAACAGCTGTGGCGGCATTTATTGAAGCGATTGCGGTGGCTTCCGTCATCCATTTCGTCGCACTGTCCAACCCCTCCTTTGGCGTGCTCGACGGTGGACTGGTTGGCTTACTGCTGGGTATCGGTTTGGCGGCAGCATCGTCCCTGTCGCACCGCCTCTTTGCGGGTCAGGGATTCAAGGTGTGGGCTATTGAAGTATCCAGTGATGTTGTAAACCTCACCATCATGGGCTTGATTATTGGCGCCTGGCGCTAATCTAGAACCACCCAAGAAAAGGAGTATTCATCATGGGTTTCACTGCATTTATGGCTTCGACCTTCGGTCGATGGGCTCGCATTGTCGTCGGCCTTGTCCTCGTTATCGCCGCACTGATGTGGGGTCCTATCGGAGCTATTTTCTTCTTCATCGGCCTGATGCTCATCGCCGCAGGCGCTTCTGACACCTGCTATTTTGCGCCACTCTTTGGACGCAATTTCAACGGCAACGACAATCGTCGCTAAAGGCGTTCACAAGTAAGCCCCTGGCCTTGCCGGGGGCTTTCTTCTTCGCCTCAGAATTCTGTAATCTCGACTCATGACAGAAAAAGTTCACGGTCCCGCGTCCTACTTCCCTTCTATCGAGAAGAAGTATGGTCAACCGATTGATCACTGGATGGAACAGCTAGATGCTGTCAAAGGTGAGAAGCACATGGACCAGGTCAACTACCTCAAGACCGAGCACGGCATGGGTCATGGTCACGCCAATGCCATCGTTGCTGTTTATCGACTCAATAACGGACTGTAATGTCCGTCGCCGAAATAGACTCCTACATCGCGGCGCAACCCGAGCCTCAGCGATCCACCTTGGAGGCTCTGCGCAAGCAGATTCTCAACGTGATTCCTCAAGCAGAGCAGTGCATCTCCTATGCCATGCCGGGATTTAGAGTCGACGGCAAAGTGGTGGCAGGGTTTGCTTCCTACAAAAAGCACATTGGCTACTACCCGCACTCTGGCCAGGTATTCAAGGTCATGATGGATGACCTGGAAGGCTATGAAGTCTCCGAAAAGGGCGGGGGAGTGAAATTTCCCATTGATCACACTGTTCCCGATGCCCTCATTGAGAAGCTCATTGCCGTGCGGATGAGCCAGGCGTTTTCATAATTTTTTCAATTAGGGAATGTGGATGATGCCCGTGGTGGGTTCATCTGGGAGTTCCTCAGGAACAAAATGCTTATCTGCAACTGCTTGCCAGGAGATACGACGTTCTCGCCAGCTGAAGAAGAATACTTTGAAGAACTCTTCAATGGTGCGACCAATGAATAGTCCATAGATTCCCAGCGGCGTGAAGAACGCTAAGCCGATAGTGATGGGTACTCCCACAAGAAACGGTGCAATAAAGTCGCCAATGACAACTCCCTTCACATCGTCACCACTGGGCAAGATGGCAGCTCCCAGGAGCGCAATACGTACCTTCACGAATTGAATTGCAGCGTTGAGCAAGATCGCGAAGGTGACCGGAACCAGCACTGCCGGACCAATCTCGGGAAACATTGTGGGAACAGCGATAGAGCTCAGTGCAAAGAGCACTCCAAAGCCAATACCGGTCCAAACTCCCACACGTTTGATTTTGGCAATCCACGCTTTGGCCAAGGCCCCGTTTCCGGCACCAACAGCGCGGCCAGCTAGCGCTGTGACCGCGCTCATCAGGCCCAAACTGGCGACAAAGAAAACGGCTTCCAGCGAACCAAAGATTTGAAGAACAGCCAAGGCATCATTACTGATTTGTTGCGCAATGACGTTGTAGATGAAATTGCCAGATGTCCAGAAAATCGTGGTCAATGCCAGCGGAATAGCAAGCACCACCAAGGGGACGAGGACGAACTTCCAGCTTGACCAGTTACCAGGAAGCTCCCACCCAGCAATGCGATAAAGCCCGTAAGTCTGGAATGCCAAGACGGCAGTTTTGATGATGGTGATGAACAGCGTTGCCCATGCAGCTCCCACGATTCCAAATGCGGGAAGCCCCAGCCAACCAAAAACCAAGATGATGGCCAAGGGAGTGTTCAACACGGTGGTGATAATGGTGGCGACCATCGGGGATTTGGGGTGGGCAGCTGAACGCAAAATTCCGCTGAAAATGGCCGATAAGACGGCAAAGGGAAGACTGAGCGACAATACGGCCATAAATTCAGGGCCTTGTTTCAGCACATCAGCAGATGCGCCAAAAGCGAGCAAGATCTGGTGCGGAAAAAGAATCAGCGGTGTTGCCACAACTACGGAAACCGCGATGCCCACGACCAGTGCAGAGGACACAACAGTGTTGAGTTCCTTCTCGCGCTGAGCTCCATACGCCCGGGCAACCAGGATAGATGCACTCGTACCAAGAGCCCCCAGGGTCATGGTGGGAATCAAGTTCAAGCTATTGACCAAACCGACTGACGCAACAGCCACGGCACCTAAAGCACCCACCACGATTTGGTTAATGAAGTTCAATACCAGGATGAAGACGAACTCCAAGCTGACCGGTATCGCAATATTTGCGATTTCCCGGCCTGAGGTCGTGGGGGTTGGTGTTGACATAACCTGACAAGCCTATTCCCGGCAGACGCACATTCTTCGGGCATACACTCAAGTCATGACCGAAGAGCAGCCCTACAGCGTCCTCACCCGTTACGACGGTTTCGAAGTGCGCCACTACCCCAGCTATGTGCTCGTGCAGGTAGATGTGACAGGGGACTTTATGCGTGCTGGAAACGTGGCCTTTGGTCCGTTGGTTAGTTACATCTCTGGTAACAACGCGGGGGGCAAGAAGATTGCCATGACGGCACCAGTGTTACAAGAAACCCGCGGTGAAGAATCACACACTGTCTCGTTTGTCTTGCCTGCAGGCATGAGTGTTTCTGATGTTCCCGTTCCGAGCAATGTTCGCGTGTCTACCAAACACGTGGCTGCGCATGATGCAGCAGTGATGAAGTTTGGCGGCGGCTGGAACGGTGATCGTTTCCAAGAAAACGGAGACCTTTTGCTCAAGAAAGTCCATGAAGCTGGGCTAAAAACAGTGGGAAATGTCTACTACGCCCGCTTTGATCCGCCCTGGAAGCCTTGGTTCCTCAAGCGCAATGAGGTACTTATCGCGCTTGAGCTTCAACAAAGTTAGCTTCCCAACCCGCTGACTGCCGACACTGCTTCTCGCAGTGCCACAGCGGCAATGCGAAGATCTTCTGCCGTGGTGTGGTGGCTGAAGCTGAATCGCACAGACGTTTGTGCCACGTCATGGTCGATGCCGCACGCCATGAGTACGTGTGAGGGTTCATCACTTCCTGCGGCACATGCAGAACCGCTGGAGACAATCACCCCACGCTGTTCCAGTTCTAACAACAGTGTTTCGCCATTGAGCCCCGCGAACGTGAAACTTGCAATGGCAGGATGGCGTAGGTCAGGGTTTCCTGTGAGTGCTGCCTGAGGGATGCTCTTCAGAACCTCAGAAATAAATCCTTCACGGAGTTGCCTCACGCGAGCAGCTTCGGTTGCAACGTCAGGCAAAGCTTCGATTGCTGTTGCCAAGGCAACTGCCCAGGCAACGTTCTGCGTTCCTGAGCGCCTGCCGAACTCTTGGCCGCCCCCGTGGAGCACTGGCTCCACGGCCAGGCGTCCACGAATGTAGGTCACACCCGAGCCCTTGGGTGCACCCAGTTTGTGTCCGGAGATTGTCAGGGCATCCACACCGGAAACGACGGTCCCGTTCTTTTCCACGCGCAGATCGAACCACCCTGCTGCCTGCACGGCATCGGTGTGCACGAGTGCACCCACCGCATGAGCTGCCTCAATGATCTGGGGGAGAGGGTGACGTGTGCCTATCTCGTTATTGGTCAACATGAGAGTGACCAGTGTCGTGTCTAGGCGTAGAGCTGTAGTGAGTTCAGCGAGGTCAATGTTTCCTTGGGAGTCAACCGTCAACCAACTGACCTCAAAACCGTGTACGCGTTCGAGGTAGTCCAGTGTTTCGAGCACCGCTTCGTGTTCTGTCTTCGCAGAAATGATGTGCTTGCCACGAGGATTTGCGAGCGCTAAACCTGTGATGGCGACGTTGTCACCCTCGGTACCGCCTGAGGTGAAGAGGAGGTCGCTAGCCGGGCATTCCAGCCACGAGGCAATGCGCTGCCTGGCATCATCCAGAGCTGCCTGGGCTCGAAGTCCCAGTTCATGCGTGCTGGATGGGTTACCAAACTCTGCAGTAAGCCAAGGCCAGGCCGCCTCAAGTGCAGCAGGAACCACGGGAGTGGTTGCGGCGTTGTCGAGGTAAATCATGATGAGTATCTAGTTGATCGTGACGTCGAGGCCAAGGTCAAGAGCGCGAGCAGAGTGAGTCAAGGCGCCTACGGAGATGACATCTACGCCGGTTTCTGCAATGGCGCGGACGGTGTCAATGTTCACGCCACCACTTGCTTCCACCACAGCGCGCCCGGCTACCTGCGCAACGCCCGACTTGAGATCAGCCAGTGAGAAGTTATCCAGCATGATGATGTCTACGCCACCAGCGATGACGGGTTCAATCTGATCGAGGCGATCTACCTCCACCTCGAACTTCACCCCGTCGGGAAGTTCCTTTTTCACTCGCTGAAGTTCGGTAGTGAGGTCCTTGCCGCCTGCCAGGAGCACGGCCAAGTGATTGTCCTTGGCCATGAAGGCGGTGGAGAGGTTGAGGCGGTGGTTTGTTCCGCCACCGCAGACGACTGCGTGGCGCTCGAACGCACGCAGGTTGGGGGTTGTCTTACGAGTGTCCAAGATGGTGGCACCTGTTCCCTTGATGGCGTCCACATATGTGGCTGTCAGGGTGGCAATGCCACTCATACGCTGTGTGAAGTTCAAGCCAATACGCTCTGCGGTGAGAATTCCTCGAGCAGGTCCTGAGACGCGGGCCAGTTCATCACCAGGAACGAAACGATCCCCGTCGTGCTTGAGAAGCTCCACGCTGATGCGAGGATCCGTCAGGCGAAAAGCTGCTTCAAAGACCTCAGCTCCGGCAAAAGTGCCATGTTCACGTGCTGCTAACACTGCGGTGGCGGTGGCGTCTTCGGTGATAGCCAAGATAGACGTGATGTCGCCGGTGGGTGCATCTTCGTGCAGTGCTTGGGTGACCACGCGGTCAATTGTTGCTCTGTCCAGCATGGGTTACGCCTTTCGAGCCAGCGTGATGGGGCGAGCTTTCGCCGGGTCGGTTTCAGGGAAGTCCAGACGATAGTGACCGCCTCGTGATTCTTCACGAGCCAGAGCTGCTTCGGTCACTGTGCGCGCAAGAAGGAGCAGGTTTGCGTCTTCCCAGTCAGGGAAGAGACGGTGTGCGGGGTCTGCGGATCGCCACGAATGTAATTGCGACAGCGCGCTGTTCAGCTCGCTTTTTGTGCGAGCCAGACCCACGTTGTCCCACATCAGTGTCTGCAGCTCAACGCGGTCAACAACCTGAGCTGAGGAGGTGTGGTCTGGTTCTAGGAGTTCAAGTTCTGCCAGGGGTGCAGCCTCTGCCCAACGAACACTCGGCGCATCTGTCGGCCACTCTTCACCCAGCGCTTCGACGGCACGGTGAGCAAACACAATGGACTCTAAGAGAGAGTTCGAAGCCAAGCGGTTAGCTCCGTGTGCACCGGTGCAGGCAACCTCCCCCACGGCAAACAGGCCGGGGATGGAGGTGCGACCGAAGGTGTCGGTTGCGATTCCACCCATCCAATAGTGCGCAGCTGGAGTCACGGGGATGGGGTCTCGGCCCCAGTTCAAGCCATAGGAACGACAGGCTTTGGTGATGCTGGGGAAGCGTTGAGTGAGGAAATCACTTCCCAGAGCGGTCGCATCAAGGAGAACAGGTTGTCCACCCTGCTCGATCATGGTGCGCTGAATGCCACGGGCCACCACATCGCGGGGAGCAAGCTCAGCCAACGGGTGGATCTTTTGCATGAAGCGCTCGCCGTTGGCGTCGATGAGAATCGCCCCCTCGCCACGCACGGCTTCAGAGATAAGAAACGAGCCTGGAACAGCCAGAGCTGTGGGATGGAATTGGTAAAACTCCACATCTGCCAACACAGCACCGGCTCGGAAAGCGGCTGCAACACCGTCACCGGTGGTGACGGTGGGATTCGTGGTGTGGCGATAAAGCTGACCTGCTCCACCTGAAGCGAGGATGACGGCATCAGCAGGAATGAAGTGCATACCGTCGGCATCGAGCACCTGGACACCACTGACCTTGTTGTTTTCGACGACAATCTCGGCGACGAAAGTGTATTCCCGAATTTCGGTTGCTGTGCGACGCACTGCTTCAACCAATGCGTCACTAGTTACTGCGCCGGTGGCGTCGCCACCAGCATGAAGAATGCGAGCGTGAGAGTGCGCTGCTTCTAAGCCCATGGCAAAGTCGGAACCTTTACGGTCAAACTCGACGCCATAGTTCACCAGATCATTGATACGACGCGGTCCTTCTTCGCAGAGCACTTCAACTGCTGGTTCCCAACACATTCCAGCCCCCGCAAACATGGTGTCTGCAACGTGCTCGGCGATGGTGTCCTCGTTGGACACCACAGCGGCAATGCCGCCTTGGGCATAGTGAGTGTTGCTTTCGGCCAGGTTCGCCTTGGTGACAAGGACGACCTCGTGGTCACGGCTCGCCTGGACAGCGGCGATCAACCCTGCGACACCACTGCCGATTACAACAACTTTGGCCATGGACTAGTTGGCTGGCTTGGCAGCCAGCATCCTCTCCAAAGCAACACGTGCTGGTTCTGCTACGGACTCATCCACGGTGATCTGGTTGACCACCTCACCTGCAACGAGACGCTCGAGCACCCAAGCGAGGTAGCTGGGGTGGATGCGATACATCGTGGAGCAGGGGCAGACCACCGGGTCGAGGCAGAAGATGGTGTGCTCAGGGTGCTGAGCCGCCAGGCGCTGCACCATGTTGATCTCGGTGCCAATGGCAAAGGTGGTGGGCTCGGTGGCGGCCTCGACCGCCTTGCGGATGTAGTCGGTGGAACCGTATTCATCGGATGCGTCCACCACCGCCATGGGGCTTTCGGGGTGAACAATAACTCGAACGCCGGGATACTCAGCACGGGCCTTGTCGATCTGCTCAACAGTGAAGCGCTTGTGAACAGAGCAGAAGCCGTTCCACAGAATGACCTTGGCATTGGTGAGTTCTTCTTCGGTGTTGCCGCCGAGGGGTTTGCGTCCCCACCACAGTGGCATGTTCTCAACGGGGATGCCCATAGCCTTAGCGGTGTTACGCCCCAGGTGCTGGTCAGGGAAGAACAGCACGCGCTGGCCGCGTTCAAAAGCCCACTCCAGAACTGTTGCTGCGTTCGAAGAGGTGCAGACGATTCCGCCGTGCTCACCACAGAAGCCCTTCAACGCAGCTGACGAGTTCATATAGGTCACGGGAATAACAGGAACACGGCCCTGCTCATCTGGCTCAGTGCCGTAGAGCTCCTCGAGCTGTTGCCAACACTGGGTGACCGAGTCAATATCGGCCATATCCGCCATGGAGCAGCCAGCAGCCAGGTTTGGCAGAATCACCTTCTGGTGATCGCCAGAAAGTATGTCTGCAGTTTCTGCCATGAAGTGAACTCCGCAAAACACGATGGCTTCAGCTTCGGGGCGTCCTGTGGCAGCAACGGCTAGCTGGAATGAGTCACCGAGGTAGTCGGCATGCTGCACGATTTCATCGCGCTGATAGAAGTGGCCCAGAATGACGACGCGGTCCCCGAGGGTTTCTTTGGCTGCGCGAATACGCTCGTGAAGCTCTTCATTCGTGGCGGTCTTGTATTCCTCAGGGAGGCCACCCTGCACAGGAGACCCAGTGGGGATGACATCACCCATCGACGCACCGGGGCCATAGCCAGGCGTGCCCTTGTCGAATTCCCACGGACCTTTGGCTAGCGATGGAGAGCATGTGCTCTCATTACTCTTGCCGGCGGCAATGAGCTGAATGCGGTCGTTGACCGAGGCGGTCGGGGTCATCAGTGTTCTCCTCGGGTGGAAGCTAGAGCGCGGGGTGCACTCAAGCGTGAAAGCGGACCTTGGTCCGTGAGGTCTATGGAGGTGTTGTAGCGATAGAGCTGGGGTGGTCGGTGGGGTGTTCCTGCCAAGCGCTCTCCGGTGGCGACCACGGTGCCGGAAGCTTCAACCATGCGGCGAAAGTTGCCAGGGTCAACGGGCTTGCGCAGGACTACTTCGTACACTTCGCGTAGCTGTGCCAGTGTGAAAGTTTCACCCAGGAAACCGTGTGCAATGCGGGAATATTCGAGCTTGGTGCGCAGGCGCCACAGTGCGTAGTCGACGATGAGGTTGTGATCGAAAGCGAGCTCGGGCAGATCGTCGGCACTGAACCACTGCACGTTTTCAGATTGAATGGCGCGGTCGGCTTCGTCCCCGGCAACAAGTGCCCAGTACACAATCGACACCACACGGTCATCTGGGGAGCGATCAAGCTGGCCGAATGCATAGAGCTGTTCGAGGTAGCGCGGTTCTAGTGCGGTGGTTTCTAGCAGGGTGCGCGACGCTGCTTCAGCGAGATCTTCCTGGAGGTTCAAGGGTCCGCCAGGTAATGCCCACTGGCCTTCGTAGGGTTCACGAATACGCCGCACCAGGGGCAGCACGAGTTCGGGCTCGCCATGTGCTGAGGGGCGCAGCGCAAAGATCACCGTGGAGACGGCGAGCGCGACGTGGCTATCAGCTGTTGACATAGCTCCTACTTTGTAAGAGTCAGAATGACTCTAAGTAGATCTATCTTAGTGTCATTCTGACTCAAACACGAATAAGTCTTGATTTAGAAGAAAACGCCTGATTTGAGTTGCGTTTGTGTAAACAACTGAGGAAAACGGCACAAATAGATGGCGATACCGATGAAATCGGAGTTAAGTGTGTATCAACCCCGGTTCAGCGTGGAACCCGGAAGAAACGAAGGAGCACTGCAGTATGTCCACTACTGACCTCACTGGCCAAAAAGGCCTGAAGACGGGAGCACTGGGACTCGTTTCCAGCGTCGTAGTAGGAATGTCTTCGACGGCCCCGGCCTACAGCCTTGCCGCTGCACTGGGATTCATTGTTCTCGGTGGTGAAGTCCTCGTTGGTTTCCAAGCTCCCGGCATCATCCTTCTGGCATTCGTGCCCATGTTCTTTATTTCTGTTGCCTACAAGGAACTCAACCGGGTAGAGCCTGACTGTGGCACGGTGTTCACGTGGTCGGCTCGAGCTTTTGGTTCCCGCACCGGCTGGATGGGTGGCTGGGCGCTGATCGCAGCTGACATCATCGTGATGGCCAACCTGGCACAAATCGCAGGCTCCTACTCCTTCACCTTTGTGGGAGAAATTGTGGGCAACCCAGATATTTCTGCCATCTCTGGAGACGTGTTCTGGTCAACTACGGCTGGTTTGATCTGGATTATCCTGATGACGTGGATTGCCTATCGAGGCGTTGAGATCTCAGCGAAGCTGCAGTACTGGCTTCTGGCCATTGAAGTGGTCATTCTCATTGCATTCGCAGCGGTGGCATTGGTTCGCGTCTTTAGTGGCAACGGTATTGCTGAATCTGTGATGCCTGAACTGAGCTGGTTCAACCCCTTTACTCTTCCCTTCGAAGCAGCCATAGCTCCCGCTGTTCTCACCGCTTTGTTCATCTACTGGGGCTGGGACACAGCCGTTGCGATCAACGAAGAAACCTCAAACCCCGAAAAGACTCCCGGAAATGCAGCGGTGATTAGCACATTGCTCCTTGTTGTCACCTACCTGTTGGTGACCGTTGGGGCGCTGGCATTCGCAGGAGCAGGGGAGACCGGTATTGGTCTGGGTAACCCTGACAATGCTGATGACATCTTCGCGGCCATTGGACCTGCACTCTTTGGCGACAGTGTCCTCGGCCACATCATGATGGTGCTGCTTGCTGCCTCTATCTTGACCTCGGCAGCTGCCTGCACGCAGACCACCATCTTGCCTACCGCACGTGGAGCTCTCTCGATGGCGGCATACAAGGCATTGCCTTCGCACTTTGCCAAGATGCACCCCACCTTCCTCACACCCACCTGGGCAACCTGGGGAATGGGAATCATCTCGGCTGGGTTCTACCTCATCTTCACCCTGGTTAGCCCTGACCTCCTTGCGGCACTGATCGGTGCCTTGGGTCTGCTTATTGCCGTGTATTACGGTCTGACTGGTTACGCATCGACATGGTTCTTCCGTAAGACCTTGTTCAAGAGTGCACGCAATTTCTTCATGCGTGGACTCATTCCCTTCCTCGGTGGCGCAACCATGACTGTTGTCTTCGTTTACGGTCTGCAACAGTTCCTGTTGCCAGACTGGCTTGTTGATGAAGCGGGAAACAACGTCACCATCTTTGGTGCCGGTGCCGTCGGTGTTGTTGGACTGATGTCGATTGGTGTGGGTGCTGCCCTCATGATCTGGTGGAATCTGGTGAACAACGACTTCTTCAAGGGAAAGACCCTGGAACGTCGCGCTCACACAGCTGACTAAGTCCCCTCAACAACATAAGCAGATCCCCCACCTCGGTTGAGGTGGGGGATCTTCGTGTTGAGACCTTCAACCCTGACTTGAAGTGACTTTGAGTTTTGCGCGCATACTCGGGGAAAAGAGTGCGGGATAAAGCACAATGCGCGCGTAGACTTGAGGGACTAACTGAATATCGAGGTCTAGCGATCGATGCGGGAGAGTTCACCCCCGAGGTGAACACCGAAGGAGCAATCCTCCCCGACAATCTCTCAGGTACGCGTACCGCATCGGACGGACCACTCTGAAAAGAAGGTGTTGAACAAAACATCTCGCCCACGGTGAAAGCTGCAACTGCAGTGAAGCTCTCAGGCACCAATGACAGAGGGGGAGTTCACATACGAAGGTTTCTAACCGATCGGAGAACTCAATGTCTGACTCACCTCGATACTCACCGCTGCATGCGGTGCATGAACAGCTCGGTGCTAGCTTCACTGACTTCGCTGGCTTCATGATGCCGGTGCGTTACGACAGTGACCTTGCTGAGCACCACGCTGTGCGCACGGCAGCCGGCATTTTCGACATTTCTCACATGGCCGAGATCGCTGTCACCGGTCCTGATGCCGGTGCGTTTTTGGACTATGCCCTCGCCGGCAAGCTTTCCGCCCTCAACATCGGTCAGGCTAAGTACTCTCTTCTGCTCAATGAAGCAGGCGGCATCATCGATGACCTCGTGGTGTACCGCTTAGGTGAGCAGCACTGGCTTGTTGTCGCGAACGCAGGCAACCGCTTCCCTGCAGTTGAAGCACTCACTCACCGCACCACTGGCTTTGATGTCAACGTCAAGGACGAAAGCGATGCCACAGCATTGATTGCGGTGCAGGGTCCCAACGCTCTTGAGATACTCAAGCACACGGTTGGTATGGAACTTGCAGCTGAAGCTGCGGAGCGTCCTGAGCCCACCCTCGAGACACTCAAGTACTACTGGTCACTGCCGGCAACCTTCCTGGGTAACCCCATGTTGATTGGACGCACAGGTTATACCGGCGAAGATGGCTTTGAACTTTATGTTGATGTTCAGCACGCAGCTGTGCTGTGGAACTCGCTCATGGCTGCTGGGGAAAGCCGTGGGCTTGTTCCCACCGGTCTTGCTTGCCGCGACACCCTGCGACTTGAGGCAGGTATGCCTCTCTACGGTCACGAACTGAACCTGACCACCGCACCTGTTCAAGCAGGCCTGGGCAAGGTTATTGCACTTTCTAAGGAAGGTGACTTCGTGGGACGTGCAGCGTCTGAAAAAGGCGTCTCTGCAGATGCTCCCGTTCTGGTTGGGCTGGTTGGCGAGGGCAAGCGCGCTGCCCGCGCTGACTATGAGATTTACTCCGGTGACACCAAGGTGGGCGTGGTCACCTCCGGTGCCCTGTCGCCCACACTTGAATACCCTGTAGCCATGGCATACGTCGACCCTTCGGTCTCCGAGCTGGGCACCATCGTGGATGTTGATATCCGCGGAACCCGTCTTCCCTATACCGTCACCGCACTCCCCTTCTACAGCAGAAAGAAGAACTAACCATGTCCAACCCCACCAACCTTCAGTACACCGAAGAACACGAGTGGCTGCTTGTCGACGGCGACAGCGCAACCGTGGGTATCACCGCATATGCGGCTGAAAAGCTCGGCGATGTTGTTTATGTTGAATTGCCCAAGGTCGGCTCCTCCATCACCGCTGGCACCGTTGTCGGTGAAATCGAGTCCACCAAGTCCGTGGGTGAGCTTTACGCTCCTGTCACGGGAACCGTGACCGAGGTGAACGACGCTGTTGTCTCCAGCCCTGAGCTTGTCAACGATGACCCCTTCGGTGCTGGTTGGCTCATTAAGGTGAACTTCTCCGACGTTCCAGCCCTGCTAGACGCAGCTGCGTACACCGCACTCACTGGCGAGTAATCTCGCCGCTGCCTTTGGCAGCACCGCTCCATCTTTATCGCACTGCCTTACCAATCAAGGATTATTGAATGTCGAACGCGTTCGCTAGCCGCCACATCGGAACTGACTCTGCTGCTCAAGCACACATGCTCAAGCAGCTGGGATATGACAGCATCGAGCACCTCATCGAGGCCGCTATCCCAGAGTCGATTCACGTTGACCAATTCCGTGCTGCAGGCTCATCTCTGCTCCCTGAGCCTGCTACCGAGCGCGAGACCATTGCTGAATTGCGTGAGCTGGCATCCAAGAACACTGTTCGACGTTCACTTATCGGTCAGGGCTACTACGACACCATCACTCCAGCGGTCATCAAGCGCAACGTGCTGGAGAACCCCAGCTGGTACACCGCATACACCCCCTACCAGCCTGAGATCTCGCAGGGCCGACTGGAAGCCATCATCAACTTCCAGACCATGGTTACTGACCTGACCGGTTTGGCAACTGCCAATGGTTCAATGCTGGATGAGAGCACCTCGGCTGTGGAAGCCATGCTGCTGGCACGTCGCTCCTCCAAGGTCGAATCCAACGTGTTCATCGTGGACACCGACACCCTTGCACAGACCAAGAGTCTCATTGCTGGCCGTGTTGACGCAGTCGATATTGACGTGGTCGAGATTGATCTCGCTACCGCAACCGAATTGCCCGACGCGTTCGGCGTCCTTATTCAATACCCCGGCGCATCTGGCCGCGTCTGGGACCCCAGTGCTCTGATTGAAAAGGCTCAAGCTGCCGGTGCAATCACAATCGTGGCAGCTGATCTGCTTGCTCTCACTCTCCTCACTTCTCCTGCAGAGCTCGGTGCTGATGTGGCTGTGGGATCCTCACAGCGCTTTGGTGTTCCCATGGGCTTTGGTGGCCCCCACGCGGGATACCTCGCGGTTCGTGCTGGCCTCGAGCGCAGCATGCCCGGTCGTTTGGTAGGTGTCTCTTTGGACGCCAATGGTGAGCCTGCTTACCGCCTCACCCTGCAGGCTCGTGAGCAGCACATTCGTCGCGACAAGGCGACCTCAAACATTTGTACGGCACAGGTTCTGCTTGCTGTGATGGCTGGAATGTATGCGGTTTACCACGGCCCAGAAGGCCTCAAGGAAATCGCAACCCAGGTGCACGAGCGTGCCACCGCACTGGCTGCGATTCTTCGCGCCGGCGGTGTCACTGTCTCTCACGACAACTTCTTCGACACTCTCCACGTGAGTGTTCCGGGCAAGGCAGCAGCGATTGTTGCTGCTGCGAAGCAGGGTGGATTCCTACTCAATCAGGTTGATGCTGACACCATCACCATCTCCGTAGATGAGACCACCACTCCCGGTGAGGTGGAAGCTGTTGCCGGCTTCTTCGGTGCAGATGCTGCCTACCAGGTAGTTCCTGCTGTAGTTCCCGCCAAGTTGGTTCGCAGCTCGACCTACCTCGAGCACCCCGTGTTCAACACCCACCGCAGCGAAACCAGCATGATGCGTTACCTCAAGCGTCTGGCTGACTTCGACTACGCCCTTGACCGCGGCATGATTCCTCTGGGTTCCTGCACCATGAAACTCAACGCAGCAACCGAGATGGAAGCAGTCACCTGGCCTGAGTTTGGTGGCCTGCACCCCTTCGCACCCAAGGAAGATGTTGCCGGTTACATCGAGTTGATTGCTCAGCTGGAAAAGTGGCTCGTTGACCTCACCGGGTACAACACCGTATCTCTGCAGCCCAACGCGGGAAGTCAAGGTGAGCTTGCGGGCCTGTTGGCTATTCGCGGATATCACGTGGCAAATGGCGACACCCAGCGCACCGTATGTTTGATTCCCTCCAGTGCACACGGAACCAACGCTGCCTCTGCGGTACTCGCTGGTATGAGCGTAGTTGTGGTGGCCTGCGATGAGGTCGGAAACGTTGACCTTGACGACCTGCGCGCCAAGATCGCCGAGCACAGCGACTCCCTAGCTGCACTCATGATTACCTACCCCTCAACTCACGGCGTCTACGAGCACGCAGTGCCCGAGATTACCGCTGCGGTTCACGCTGCTGGTGGTCAGGTTTATGTTGATGGTGCCAACCTCAACGCCATGACCGGCTTTGCGCGCTTCGGTGACTTCGGTGGCGATGTTTCGCACCTGAACCTCCACAAAACCTTCTGCATCCCTCACGGTGGTGGTGGTCCAGGTGTCGGTCCCGTCGCAGCGAAGGCGCACCTGGCCCCCTACCTGCCTGGTCACTTTGCCATCCAGAACCCTCACCACGTGTTGGTGGAGGGCGACAATGTCTCTACTGTGACCCACGACGGGGCACAGATCTCCGCTGCTCCCTATGGTTCACCCAGCATTCTTCCTATCTCGTGGGCCTATGTCCGCATGATGGGGGAGCAGGGTATTCGTGATGCAACAGCTTCCGCTGTTCTCGCTGCGAACTACATCTCCCAGCGCCTTGCGGATTACTTCCCCACCCTCTACACCGGAGACAATGGCCTGGTTGCACACGAGTGCATTCTCGACCTGCGTCCCCTGACGGCAGAGACTGGTGTGACCGTGGATGACGTAGCAAAGCGTTTAGTTGACTTCGGTTTCCACGCTCCCACCATGAGCTTCCCCGTGGCGGGAACGCTCATGATTGAGCCCACCGAATCTGAGGACCTGGATGAGATCGAGCGTTTCATCAACGCGATGATCACCATCAAGGCAGAAGCTGATGCAGTTCTTGCTGGCGAATGGCCGGCAGATGACAACCCACTGCTCAACGCTCCTCACACCGCTGCATCTATTGCAGGGGAGTGGAACCACCCCTACTCACGCGAAAAGGCGGTCTACCCCTTCGCTGAAGGTCTCGACGCCGCCACTCGCACCATGCGCGTGCGAAGCAAGTATTGGGCTCCAGTGCGACGTGTGGACAACGCATACGGAGATCGCAACCTGGTGTGCTCATGCCCACCGCCAGAGGCCTTCGAAAACTAATGGTGAGCCCCTCTTCGGAGGGGCTCACTGCTTTTTCGACACGTTGTGCCCAGAGGTGAAAATTAACGATATATCGCTGTAGGCTTGAAGAGTTATACCAGATATGGTGACGCCAAGCCCCAAGGTCGGGGTGTGGATTTTGAGGCTTTCCGCCGCCATTAGTACGTCTCACTAATGGAAGGCTCCACATGAACAACCTCTCAGAGTTGTTGACTGATACTCAGTTCAACATCGTTTTCAACATGCTCTCGCTCGGTGTAGCAAGCATGCTGTTCACCACGTTCTTCTTGGTACTCGCCAAGGATCGCGTGCTCCCTCGATACCGCCTCGCGGTCATCATCTCCTCCACAGTGACCGGTATTGCCGCGTATCACTACTTCCGCATGTTTGACTCGTTCAACCACGCATTCTCTTCACTCGACGGTGCGATGAACAACGCAGCTGTCTACAACGTGGGCTACCGCTATGTTGACTGGCTGCTTACTGTGCCACTGCTCTTGGTGGAGACCGTTGCAGTTCTGGCTCTGACTCGTCAGCTCCAGGGTTCGCTGCTCAAGCGACTCGTTCCCGCAGCAGCTTTGATGATCGTTCTGGGTTACCCCGGCGACGCCAAGCTCGACATTGCTGGTATTCCTGCCTCTGTCTGGGGACTGCTCTCAACCCTTCCCTTCCTGTACATCCTGTACGTGCTCTTCATCGAGCTCGGCAAGAGCCTGGTTCGCCAGTCTGAAGGAGTGCAGAAGAAGATCAAGCAACTCCGCTTGCTCCTCATCGCAACGTGGGGTGTGTACCCCATCACCTTCATCCTCGCGATGAACAGCACTGGATTTAACGCAGATGAATTCGTAGCTCGCGAAGTTGGCTACACCATCGCTGACATCCTGGCGAAGTGTCTGTTTGGTCTGCTCATCTTCTCGATTGCTCGCATGAAGTCCGCCGAGGACGATGCAGAGTTCGCGAAGACCGAGTTCCGCGACTAAGGAACACAACGCAAAGGCAGGCCCTCTTCCAGGGGGCCTGCCTTTCTCGTATGCTCTGGCTATGACAAAGAACGCACTGATCGTGATTGATGTCCAAAACGGTTTTGACCAGTTGGATTACTGGGGGCCTCGAAATAATCCCGCATGCGAAGACAACATTCGGGCACTTCTTTCCACGTGGCGTTCGAAAGGTCAACCTGTTGTGTTGGTGCGTCATGATTCTGTCGGAGCGAACTCTCCTCTTCGCCCGGGGCAGCCAGGTAATGATTTCAAGTCAGGTATCGATGGCCCACATGATTTATTGGTTACTAAGCAGGTTAACTCTGCTTTTTATGGCACACCTGACTTGAATGAGTGGTTGAAAGAATCAGGTATCGACGCAGTGACTATCTGCGGAATCACGACCAATCACTGTTGTGAAACAACAGCGCGGATGGCGGGAAACCTTGGATATGACGTCACTTTTGTCCTTGACGCGACCCATTGCAATGACAAGAAAGATCTTGAGGGAAAGGTCATCCCTGCAGCAGAGATTGCGCGTGTAACGGGGGCTAACCTGCACGGCGAATTCGCGACTGTTCGCACCACCGCTGAGGTGCTGGGGAACTAGTTCAGAATTGCCTTATCAACCACGTCCATTACGAGGTTAATCCACGCTTCCGGGTCCACCTTTTCGACAGCAATATCGTCAACAACACGACCCACGGTGTAGGCCTGCACGAAGACAGCGGCTGCGCGGGGGTCCACTGTGGCAGACATCCAGCCCTTGTTTTGTGCTTCGATAAAGAGGTCGGTGAACGCGTCGGTCAAGCGCTGTTGTTCGGCGCCCAACGCGGCGTGGAAGCGGGGGCTGCTATAGGTCAAACCGGCAGCGCGCGCGCGTTCAAGTCGGAAACTGGCACGCTCTTGAGCCTGGTTGTATTTGTTGAGCTCGCGCAGAGCCTCAAGTAGTCCCTCGCGTGAATCCACCGTGGCGAGTATCTGCGCCATTGAATCGATGGTGGCATCTACATTCACGCTGAAACGTGCGATGAGGGCAGCTTCAAGCAAATCTTCGAAATCTTCAAAGTGGTGATACAGCGAACCCTTAGAGACGCCTGACGTGCTCAATACTTGATCTGCAGTGATGTGTTCTGGATCAGAGCCATCTAGTAACTGCGCCATCGTGTCGATCAAGCGATCGCGCGTGGGGTGAGAAGTTTTGGCCATAGCTAATTCTATGCGCCCTAGAGCCCACTATTTTCTGGACGAAAAGTCTTTATTACTGTGCAGTTGCAGGCTCCACGGCGGATTCGAAAAGCTTCTTGGCTTCTTCGCTGAGGCCATAGGAGCTCACAACAATTTGTGGAACATTGATGCCAGTAGCCTTCCCAGAAATCACAGAAGTCATCACGAGGTCATCTTTGGTGTGAAGTTCAATGGTGAAATCTGTTCCAGTGATTTTGAATCGGTTGTCAGTGAGAGTGAATTCTGCGTCAGCAAAACTTTCAGAGTTCAGCAGCTTCTGCAAAGCCTTGATGGAGATGGACTTCGCATCATCAAAAGTAGGGGTCGACTTGTCTGCGAGATTAGAGGTCACAACCTGCTTCCCCTCAGGCGCTTGAGGGTCATAGATCAACACGAATTCTTTGTCTGCGACAGAGAGAGTTTCAGTTCCACCCTCTTCTTCAAAGGTCTTGACTGACTTCTCCACAACAGCGACAGCAGCATTACGAGCAGCAATACCGGAGAGGTTTTTGTTATCGGTAATGCTGCACGCAGAAAGGACAGCAGTGATCAAGAAAGCGACCATGGTCGCACCAATAAAGCGCTTAGACATAACGACAACCCTACCGAGAGTTTCTTATGGGCCAGCTGTGAACGGTTATGTTCCGGGGAGAAAACCAGGAGCAATTGCTTTGACAAGGGCGTATCCCGTAAAAGAAACGATGTCCAAGATCCAGTGTGCAACGACCAGAGGCATGGTGCGACCCCAGCGTTGATAGGCCAGGCCAAAGACTATGCCCATGACAAAGTTGCCTACGAAGGGGCCAAAGCCTTGATAGAGGTGGTAGCTGCCACGAAGTGCGGCACTGGCCACAACCATCTGCCAGGTTTTCCAGCCCAACTCACGCAGGCGAGTAAACAAGTAGCCCACCACGATGAGTTCTTCTACCAGTGCTGCACGGAGAGCCGCTAACACCAGCACGGGGACTGTCCACCAGTAGGTGTCCAATGCTGTCGGGACAATCGTGACCGTTATTCCCAGAGCATTACCAACCAGATAAAGCCCGAGACCTGGAATGCCAATGATGGCAGCCAGACCAAACCCTCGAAGAAGATCCTTGCCGGGCTGTGTGAAAGTGAACCCTAATTGGCTAAATGCACTCAAGCCTGGTTTGGCTAGCAGCCAGAACACCAACACCACAGGCACTAGGCCAAAGAAGATCCCGAGCAGTTGATAAATCAGGTCAAAGAGCGGCTGATCAGCCAAAGGCTGATTGATCACTGCCTTTTGAGTATTGAGAGCTTCTGTTTGGGAGAGCTTCCTGATCAAAGAAACAATCGAATAGATCGCAGACGAGCCTAGCGAGAGCCCTAGCACGATGGCTATTTCAAGCCAAGTGCGAGCTCGCAGTTGTTTCTGGGTCCATTCGGTCACGCCGATAAGCCTAGTTACAGATGCCTACGGTATGCTTGAAACGCTCGATATTCCCGGCATTGCACTGTGGTGCCGCTGGTTCATCTGTGTCGGGCAGTCACTTTTCACCAACGATGACCATGTTCGGTCATCGAGAGGATTTTTCATGGCGCACGCCCTTCGCTCTGACCTGCGCAACGTTGCAATCGTTGCCCACGTTGACCACGGTAAGACCACCCTGGTTGACGCGATGCTCAAGCAGACCAACTCGTTCGACGCTCACTTCGCTGGCGAAGACCGCATGATGGACTCCAACGACCTCGAACGAGAAAAGGGCATCACCATCCTCGCGAAGAACACTGCTGTGTCCTACGAGGGAAAGCACGCCGCTAACGGCCCCATCACCATCAACGTGATTGACACCCCTGGCCACGCTGACTTCGGTGGCGAGGTGGAGCGCGGTCTGTCCATGGTGGACGGCGTTGTGCTCTTGGTTGACGCCTCTGAAGGTCCCCTTCCTCAGACGCGCTTCGTACTGCGTAAGGCACTAGAAGCAAAGCTTCCCGTAATCCTTCTGGTCAACAAGACCGACCGTCCCGATGCCCGCATCGACGAGGTTGTCGGCGAAAGCCAAGACCTGCTTTTGGGTCTAGCTTCGGACATGGCAGACGATGTTCCTGACCTTGACCTGGATTCAATCCTTGACGTTCCTGTTGTGTACGCATCTGGTCGCGCCGGTGCTGCAAGCCACAACAAGCCTGCTGATGGCTCACTGCCAGATAACGATGACCTCGAGCCTCTGTTCGAAGCCATCCTCAAGCACATCCCAGCACCTTCCTATGATGACGAGGCGCCACTCCAGGCTCACGTTACCAACCTGGACGCATCACCCTTCCTGGGTCGTCTCGCACTGATCCGTGTGTTCAATGGCACTATTCGCAAGGGCCAGACCGTTGCCTGGGTCAAGCACGATGGCACCGTCTCGAACGTGCGTATCACCGAACTTCTTAAGACCAAGGCACTTGAGCGTTTCCCTGCTGAGAGTGCTTCTCCTGGTGACATCGTCGCTGTGGCAGGTATTGAGGACATCACCATTGGTGAAACCCTTGCAGATCCAGATGACGTGCGTCCTTTGCCCGCTATCACCGTGGATGACCCCGCTATCTCGATGACCATTGGTACAAACACTTCTCCTCTCGTGGGTAAGGTCAAGGGCCACAAGCTCACCGCACGTATGGTGAAGGATCGCCTCGACCGCGAGCTCATCGGTAACGTCTCGCTCAAGGTTGTTGACATCGGCCGTCCCGACACTTGGGAAGTTCAAGGTCGTGGTGAGCTTGCACTCGCCATCTTGGTTGAGAACATGCGTCGCGAAGGTTTCGAGCTCACCGTGGGTAAGCCACAGGTCGTGACCAAGAAGGTTGACGGCAAGACTCACGAGCCTTACGAACACCTCACCATCGATGCTCCAGAGGAATACCTCGGTGCTATCACTCAGCTGCTTGCTGCCCGTAAGGGTCGTATGGAGTCCATGGTGAACCACGGAACAGGGTGGGTCCGCATGGAATTCATTGTTCCTTCTCGTGGTTTGATCGGTTTCCGCACCGAATTCCTCACCGCAACGCGTGGTACTGGTATTGCTAACGCGATTGCTCACGGTTACGAAGAGTGGGCAGGCCAGATTGTGACCCGTGTGAACGGTTCAATCGTGGCTGACCGTTCTGGTGTTGTTACTCCGTTTGCCATCATTGGTCTGCAGGAGCGCATGAGCTTCTTCGTTCAGCCCACTGAAGAGGTTTACGAAGGCATGGTTATTGGTGAGAACTCACGTGCTGACGACATGGACGTGAACATCACCAAGGAAAAGAAGCTGACGAACATGCGTCAGTCAACAGCTGACAACTTCGAGTCGATGACTCCATCTCGTCAGCTTTCTCTCGAAGAGTGCCTCGAGTTTGCCCGTGAAGATGAGTGTGTTGAGGTTACTCCCGAGATCGTGCGCATTCGCAAGGTGGAACTCGACGCGAATGCTCGTGCACGCTCAGCTAGCCGCTTGAAGAAGCAGAACGAGTAACT
>JBEBAV010000106.1:0-5009 GCA_041158725.1 Actinomycetota bacterium | reverse complement strand
ACTCTGAGGAAGAGAAGAAACTAAAGTCCCCACGCCTGCCTGCCAACCAATAGCAACAATGGCTGCCGAACCAACTCCGGCTAAGAAAGCACTACGTGCGCGCATTAGAAATCAAACCTTTCCGCGTGGATCTGGTGATCTGTGAGACCAAGACGCTGTGCGTCTCGGATGACGAGTTCGGTCCAAGGAGTGGGACCACAAATATAGAGATCAGATTCTTTGATCTTGGGGGCAAGGGTGAGGAGTGATTCTCCCTTGCCGTAGGCCTCTGCCGAGAGCCAGGTGTTTACTCCACGGGGGCGCCTGCCCACGAGCACGCGAAGCGAAGCCGACTTTTCAACACAGAGGTCATAAGTCTCTTGCCAGAGATACACGTCCTCGGCATCGCTACCGCGAAGAATCACAGTGGCTTCGTGAGGAGCCAGATTCGAGGCTTCTAGCAGTGCACGAATAGGAGTGATGCCGATACCGGCACCGACAAAGACGGCCTTGTTGGTGGTGCGAGCTGCTTCAGTAAAGAGACCGTACGGACCCTCAAAGCTCACACGAGTACCTGGCTTGAGGCTCAAGAGCTTCGAACTTCCTTTGCCTAGGTCGCGAACGGTGATGCGCAGTGAGCGGCCATCAGGGTGGGCAGAGAGAGAGTAGGGGTGTGCTTCCCACCACATGTTTGCCGACCAGAAACGCCAGTGGAAGAACTGACCTCCCTGAGCCCGCAGAGCATCCAGGTCGCGGCCGCTCATGGTGACTGAGACGACACCAGGTGCTTCCACGACAACCTCACTGACGCGCAGATCGTGACGCAGGGAGCTTGCCACGGGGATGATCACACGGAAGATGGTGATTGCGGCGAGCGTGCCAACATAAAGTGCCATCCAGTACCAGCGAGCCCAGGTTCCGTCAGCGAACATCATTCCCTGAGTGAACTGGTGAGGCAGTGCTAGCAAGATTGCAGCGTAGGAGAGCAGGTGCACGACGTACCAAAACTCGTAGGAGAGCTTTCGGCGAACAATCACGAGCGAGGTGACGACTACCAGGATGAGTAGACCCATTGCAATAAATGCGATGGACATGTCCTGCTGGTTCACAATCATGTCGATGGCTTCAGCGACGGGGTTGAGTCCCTGCGCGATGCCGTAGCCAATCATGAGCAGAAGCATGTGAGCCAGGATCAGGTAGAGAACCGGCTTACCTAGCTTGCGGTGCAAAGCGAGTGCCATGTCGTGACCAAAAGTGCGGTCAATCACAGGAATGCGGGCGGCAAGGAGAAGCATGATCAAGAGAAGATCAGAACCAACAAGGCCGGTGACTATGCCGAGTCCTGTGGCCACATCCTTGATGTTGATGAAGTAGGTAGCGCCACCATCTGCCAGGAATAATGCCAACACGATTGCTACCGAGAAGTACACGATTGTCTCGAGCAAATCACCGCGACGCAGGCGTGCTTTGTAGCCGCGCTTGATGTCACGAGCGCGCTGCGAAGCAGAGTTGCTCTGACTGTGGCGTTGCGAAGAAGGCATAGGTGCGAGGGCGGTCATGAAACAAATGTGTCAGGTCACTCTGGGGGAACCCTATGGGCAACCTATGAATTACTTATGAAAGCAATTCTACGCATTGTAGAAAACTAGGCGAACTGCCACGACCGCTTAGACAAGCCATACCAAAAACCATCAATGGCGCTGGTATTTTCTAGCCCAGTCTCCAGTGCAGCACCGAGCGCGACATACAATGGCGCCCAGTGTTCAATCCGAGGGTGAGCCTCGTGAGCGGCTGGAGCTTGGTCCCAGAAGTTCAAGAGCGCGTCAATGTCTTTGTTTTCCAAGGCTTCAGCAGCCCAGTGATCAAACTCGGCAGAGGCCTGAGGGGGAATTCCATCTGGACCTGCACCGGGGTTGAACCAGCGGAGGTTGTGTGTGGTGAAGCCTGAGCCCACAATCAGAGTTCCGGAGTCACGCAAGGGAGCAAGCTTGCGCCCCATCTCGAACAGATCAACGGGGTTCAAACTGGGCAGCGACAGCTGTAACACCGGAATATCTGCATCCGGATACATCTGAGTCAGAGGAACGTAGGCACCGTGGTCAAGACCACGACCCTGATCTTGCTGAACGTCTGATCCCAGCACTCCCTTGACCTCTGCCGCTAATTCAGTCGCAACAGGAGTGTTGTATTGCATTTCGTAGTACTTGCTGGGGAAGCCAAAGAAGTCATAGACCAACCCGGTGTCTTCACGGGTGGAGCTCATCGTGGCAGGCGCTTCTTCCCAGTGAGCAGAGACCATGAGAATCTGCTTGGGTTTCTCAATAGCCTGACCCCAGCCAGCTAATTCGCTGGACCAACGAGCGTCATCGACCAGCATCGGAGCACCGTGGCTCATGAACAGTACAGGCTGCGTGGTCTCTCTCATCGTTTCGCTCTCTCGTTTAGTGGTTCTCTAGAGTGAAGGCTGACGAGCAGAGATTTATTCCGAGGTGGAACTATTTGAAAATGATGGTTCGCTGACCGTCACGCAGAATGCGGTCTTCCGCAAACCACTTCACGGCCTGGGTCAATGTGCGGCTCTCTTCATCTTGACCAATGGCAACCAGCTCTTCAGGTGAGCGAGAGTGGTCCACGCGCACAACGTTCTGCTCAATGATGGGACCCTCATCCAAGTCACTGGTGACAAAGTGGGCGGTTGCGCCAATGAGCTTCACACCACGAGCGTGTGCCTGCTTGTAAGGATTGGCACCCTTGAAGCCGGGCAGGAAACTGTGGTGAATGTTGATAATCTTGCCCTCGAGCTTTTTGCACAGCTCAGGGGAGAGAATCTGCATGTAGCGGGCTAGAACAACGAGTTCAATGTCGTTTTCTTCGACGACCTCGAGCAGACGCTTTTCGAAAGCTGCCTTTTGCTCAGCTGTTGTCACGGGAAGAGATTCAAAGGGAACGCCATAGAAGCCAGCGAGGGAGCTGAGCTCGTCATGGTTGGAAAGCACGAGAGGAATTTCGACGGGGAGTTGTCCAGCTCGCTGGCGGAACAAAATATCGTTCAGACAGTGAGCAGCTTTGGTTGCCAGAACCAGGGTACGCAAAGGGCGACCTACTACGTCGAGTCGCCATTCCATGTCGTAAGTTGAGGTCACTGGCTGCAGGGCAAGCTCGAATTCTTCGCGGCTGGCGGTGGTCTCAACCTGCAGGCGCATGAAGAAAGTTCCAGTGTCATCGCTGGAGAACTGCTGGCTCTCGGTGATGTTTCCGTTGGCTGCAACAATGGCGCCACTCACGGCGTGCACAATGCCGGGCTTATCGGCACAAACAAAGGTGAGTACCCAGTGCGTTGCTTCAGACATGTATCAAGATTATTGCCTTCAAGCTTGGTACACTTACACAGTCGCAACTGGCGTTGAGATGGGTATCCATCAGGGAGCGACTTAAGAGCGGATCTAGCCGAACGCCTGGGCTATGAACGACAAAACCTGTTCCGGGTTTGTCCCGGTCTACCCCCTAGGAGCCCACTGTGTCTTCAGATAACACCTTCAACGCCCCCCTCTCCGAGGTTGACACCGAGATTGCTGCAGTACTGCAGGATGAACTCGGTCGTCAGCGCGACTTCCTCGAAATGATTGCATCCGAGAACTTCGTTCCTCGCGCCGTGCTCGAATCTCAGGGTTCTGTGCTGACTAACAAGTACGCAGAGGGTTACCCCGGAAAGCGTTACTACGGTGGTTGCGAATTCGTAGATGTCGCTGAAAGCCTCGCTATCGAGCGCGCAAAGAAGCTCTTCGGTGCTGCCTACGCCAACGTTCAGCCCCACTCGGGTGCAACGGCAAACGCTGCTGTTCTGCATGCGATTGCTCAGCCTGGTGACACCATCCTTGGTCTTGAACTTGCTCACGGTGGTCACCTCACCCACGGTATGAAGCTGAACTTCTCTGGCAAGGTTTACAACCCCGTTGCCTACGGTGTTGACCCTGAAACTTTCCTTGTCGACATGGATGTTGTGCGCAAGCTCACCCACGAGCACAAGCCAGCTGTCATCATCGCAGGATGGTCGGCGTATCCTCGCCAGCTCGACTTCGCTGAGTTCCGTGCGATTGCGGACGAAGTTGGCGCCAAGCTCTGGGTCGACATGGCTCACTTCGCTGGTCTGGTTGCTGCAGGTCTTCACCCCAGCCCCGTTCCCTACGCTGACGTGGTTTCCACCACCGTTCACAAGACCCTCGCTGGTCCTCGCTCGGGTCTGATCCTCAGCCGTGACGAAGAACTGGCCAAGAAGCTCAACTCCGCTGTCTTCCCCGGTCAGCAGGGTGGTCCCCTCATGCACGTCATCGCAGCGAAGGCAACCGCGTTCAAGCTCGCAATGGAACCTGCATTCAAGGACCGCACCGAGCGCACACTGCGCGGTGCTCAAATCATTGCTAACCGTCTGACTCAGGACGACATGAAGGCAGCAGGAGTAGACGTTCTCACCGGTGGAACCGAAGTTCACCTGGTTCTCGTTGACCTGCGTAACTCTCCACTGGATGGTCAGCAGGCAGAAGATGTACTGCACGAAGCAGGCATCACCGTGAACCGTAACTCGGTACCTTTCGACCCACGTCCACCCATGGTCACATCGGGTCTGCGTATTGGTACTCCTGCGTTGGCAACTCGTGGCTTCGGAGACGTAGAGTTCACCGAGGTTGCAGACATCATCGCTGAAGCACTCAAGCCAGGCGCTGACGTCTCTGCACTCAAGGCACGCGTCAAGGTTCTCACCGAGAAGTTCCCTCTGTATCCAGGTCTCGAGCAGTGGTAGCAGTCACTCTCGACGGCGTCGCAACAGCGTCTGCCGTCAAGGGTGAACTCGCCAGCCGTATTGCAGCACTGAAGGCTAAGGGAATCACTCCCGGCCTGGGCACGTTGTTGGTGGGGGAGGACCCTGGATCGCGTTCTTATGTCGCGGGTAAGCACCGTGACTGTGCTGAGGTGGGCATTGAGTCCATTCGAGTAGACCTCCCTGCAACCGCCACCCAGGCCGATGTTGAGGC
>JBEBAV010000105.1:0-8380 GCA_041158725.1 Actinomycetota bacterium | reverse complement strand
GCTCGTATTCTGGGCAAGCTCAAGCGCGACGCTGAGACCTACCTCGGTGACACCGTCACCGACGCCGTTATCACCGTTCCTGCTTACTTCAACGATGCTGAGCGTCAGGCAACCAAGGATGCCGGTGAGATCGCAGGTCTGAACGTTCTGCGTATTATCAACGAGCCCACCGCTGCTGCTCTGGCATATGGTCTGGACAAGGGTAAGGAAGACGAGCTCATCCTCGTATTCGACCTCGGCGGTGGAACGTTCGACGTTTCGCTGCTCGAAGTGGGCAAGGATGACGACTTCTCCACCATCCAGGTTCGTGCAACCTCCGGTGACAACCGCCTCGGTGGTGACGACTGGGATCAGCGCATCGTGGACCACCTGATCAAGAAGTTTAAGGAGACCACCGGTGTTGACGTGTCCAAGGACAAGATCGCACTGCAGCGTTTGAAGGAAGCTGCTGAGCAGGCCAAGAAGGAGCTCAGCTCCTCCATGAGCACTAGCATTCAGCTGCCTTACCTCTCGCTCACCGAGAACGGCCCCGCCAACCTCGACGAGACCCTCACCCGTGCGCAGTTTGAGTCGATGACCGAAGACCTCATCGCTCGAACCAAGAAGCCATTCGAGGATGTCATCAAGGAAGCAGGCGTCAAGGTCAGCGACATCGCTCACGTTGTTCTTGTGGGTGGATCAACCCGTATGCCCGCAGTTGCTGAACTTGTGAAGACCCTCACCGGCGGCAAGGAACCCAACAAGACCGTCAACCCTGATGAGGTTGTCGCTGTGGGTGCTGCACTGCAGGCAGGTGTTCTCCGCGGAGAGCGCAAGGATGTTCTGCTCATCGACGTCACCCCACTGAGCCTCGGTATCGAGACCAAGGGTGGCATCATGACCAAGCTCATCGAGCGCAACACCGCAATCCCCACCAAGCGTTCGGAGACCTTCACCACTGCTGACGATAACCAGCCTTCGGTATCCATCCAGGTTTTCCAGGGTGAGCGTGAGTTCACTCGCGACAACAAGTCACTCGGAAACTTCGAGCTGACCGGTATCGCACCAGCACCTCGTGGAGTTCCTCAGGTTGAGGTCACCTTCGACATCGACGCAAACGGTATCGTGCACGTGTCCGCTAAGGACAAGGGCACTGGCAAGGAGCAGTCGATGACCATTACCGGTGGTTCCTCTCTCCCCAAGGAAGACATCGAGCGCATGGTTCGCGAAGCTGAAGAGCACGCAGCAGAAGACAAGGCACGTCGTGAGTCTGCAGAGACCCGCAACGGTGCTGAGCAGCTTGCTTACTCGATCGAGAAGCTCATCAAAGAGAACGAAGACAAGCTCCCCGAGGACGTCAAGAACGAAGTTCAGGGAGATGTCGACGAGCTCAAGACTGCTCTTGCTGGAGACGACGACGCAGCAGTGAAGACTGCCTACGACAAGCTCGTCGAAAGCCAGGGCAAGCTCGGTGAAGCCATCTACGCAGCCGGTCAGGCTGAGGGTGCTGAAGCAGCACCTGAAGGCGAAGCAGCTTCTGATGACGACGTTGTCGACGCTGAAGTTGTCGAAGATGACGAGGCTGACAAGGACGCTAAGTAAGCATGTCCAACCAGAACGAGAACCCAGTAGAGGAGCCCCTGAACGGGGGCTCCTCCGCCGGGGACGCCAGCGAGGCCGCTGAGAACACTGGCTTTGCTGAAGACCCTGGTTATGACGGACCTGCCGAAGGCGACTCTTTCGAAGACGCTGATGTAGAGACCTCTCTGTCCGATGCCGACCTTTCATTCCTCGAAGAGGCAGAAAGTGATCTGGCAGCAGAGCGTCTGGCAGACCTGCAGCGCATCACCGCTGAATACGCCAACTACCGCAAGCGCACCGAAGCTAACCGCGAAATTGAGCGCGAACGTGTGATCAGCGACACCGTGAAGATTCTTCTTCCGGTGCTCGATGACATCGACCGAGCTGAAAAGCACGGCGACCTGGCTGAGGGCTCCGCCCTGGCAGCCATCGCCGGCAAACTTCGCGGCGTCACTGAGCGCTTAGGTCTTGTTGCCTATGGAGCAGCAGGGGATGTCTTTGACCCCAACCAGCACGAAGCAATCTTGCAGCAGCCATCACCTGATGTCACTGTGGAGACGGTGCTGGATGTTGTCGAGACGGGTTATACCCTCGGCTCCACCCAGGTTCGCGCGGCCAAGGTGGTCGTTGCCGTTCCTGCTGAATAATCATTTTCGAAACGACAATTAAGAAAGGGGGCGCATATGGCCAGTCAAGATTGGTTTGATAAAGACTTTTATAAAGTCCTCGGCGTCTCCAAGGACGTCTCGGAAGCTGAACTGAAGAAGGTGTATCGCAAGCTTGCTCGCGAATACCACCCCGACTCCAACCAAGGCAACGCCAAGGCTGAAGCAAAGTTCAAAGAAATCTCTGAAGCTTATTCGGTGCTCTCCGACAAGGACGAGCGTGCAGAGTATGACCAGATTCGCGCCATGGGATCCGGTGCGCGCTTTAGTGCTGGTGGACCCCAGGGTGGTTTCGATGACGCCTTCAGTGGCTTCGGCCGTGGCGGCGGACAGCAGTTCAACTTCCAGGGTGGCGGTTTCGAAGACATTCTCGGTGGCATGTTCGGAGGCGGTGGCCGATTCGGTCAGTCCTCTGGCGGCTTCCGTGGATATGGTGGACCACAGAAGGGACAAGACATTGTCTCCTCGGTGACCATCGACTTCTTCGAGGCATTCCACGGCGACACCATGAGCCTCACCACCAGCGAGGGTCGCACCGTCAAGGTGAAGATCCCTGCCGGTGTTGCTGACGCTCAGAAGATCCGCCTGCGCGGAAAGGGATACCCCAGCCCCGATGGTGGGGAAGCCGGAGACATCGTCCTCACCGTCAAGGTGAAGAAGCACCCTGTCTTTGACCGCGATGGTTTGAACATCAAAGTCAACGTTCCAGTGACCTTCGTGGAAGCTGCACTGGGCGCAACGATCGAAGTTCCCACCCCCGACGGCGAGACCGTGAAGCTCAAAGTTGCCCCCGGCACTCCGAGCGGACGTTCTTTGCGCGTGAAGGGTCGCGGCATCAAGACAGCTAAGGGCACGGGAGACCTGCTCGCTGTTGTTCAGATTGCTGTTCCTTCACACCTCGACGACACAGCACGCGAAGCACTGGAAAAGTTCTCCGCTGTTGCACCAACCGAGAACCCTCGCGCAGACTTGCTTTCAGAAGCAAAGCGCTAACCCACCCCACATCGAGAAAGGTTAAACATGGACGAGAACCAGCCCATCTTTACTATCTCGATGGCTGCTGAGCTTGCGGGAATGCACCCGCAGACTCTGCGGCAATATGACCGCATCGGCCTGGTTCAGCCAGGCCGAACAGCGGGTCAATCCCGTCGCTATTCCATGCGCAACGTGGCCCAACTTCGTGAAGTGGCCAGACTCAGCGCAGAAGGTCTTTCCCTCGAAGGAATCCGACGTGTTCTGGAACTTGAAAACCAGAACGATGCCCTGCGTGCGAGAGTTCGTGAACTCGAAGCCGCACTGGCAGATGCCCTCTTGAACCAGCCAGGTCGTCGCGTCTTCGCTGCTGGATCTGCGGGTGATGTGGAGACACTGCGTGCAGGAACGCGATCTCGTCGACGCACAGACGTAGTTCTCTGGCGTCCCTTCGGTCGTGACTAGTCCTCCACATTCTGTATCAAGATCCTCAATCACCTGTTCTGAAATATTGAGTGATACTTCTTGGGTTTGTTGGCACTCTTTCCTTAATACGAGGAAGATAGAAAGGTGCTCACATTGAATGAACCACAGGTATGGACAGTAATTGGCGTGTTCGCTACTGCCCTCTTTGGAATGTTGGGTTTCGTTATGACCTCTTTTCAACGCTCAATCAAAACTGAATTAAATGCTGTTCGGATTGAGCTTGGCTCAAAAATGGATTCACTCTCTGCACGCATAGATCACTTGGATCGTGACGTTCAGTTCCTGATGAAGCGGGAACTAGAAGACCGCGCTTAGCGGCAACACTGCGGATACTCTGGTCTTATGACTGACCCAGGAATCCAAACTCTGCTCGGTGACTACTTCGAGCTGATGCACACGCAAGACATGTCGCTCTTCGACAAGGTCTTTCACAAGGACAGCACTCTCTTCTCATCCGAGAATGACGAGATAGTCATTCGTCCCGCAGATTTCTATCGCGGTCAGATGGAGGCCCGCACCTCCCCTCAAGATTCAGGTAATGCACGACGTGACAAGGTGCTTCTTGTTGACCAGATCTCCCCTGAGGTTGCACTGGCAAAGGTTCAGCTGGAGATGTTTGGTGGCGTCATGCAGGACTACCTCAACCTTCTCCATGTTGATGGTTCTTGGTTCGTGATCTCCAAGTTGTACAAGCAGGTTGGTAAGTCCGAATAGTCTCAAAGGGTGAGTTCATTCCCCTTCGAGTCCCTCAGGCGCTGGCCTGATCTCGAGTCACCCGAGCTGGTCGCAGTTGATGCTGCCGACCGGCTCTTGCTCAGTGAACTTCAGAGTGCTGTTGAATCTGATCCCTCACTCATTAACGCACCGCTCACCATCATCGGTGATACCCATGGTGCTCTCACATTAGGTGCTCTTGCCGAGGTTGGGTTCTCCAATGTGCGCGTCCACCAAGATTCACGCTCAGGTGAGCTTGCATTGCTGAACAACGCCAAGGAATTAACTGGTGCTCTCCCTGCAGATGCCCAGTTCACTCAGTTGCCATTGTCAGATGAGTTGGTTGCGGGCTCACGAATTGTCATGCTGCGTTTGCCCCGTGGTTTGGAACAGCTCGACCAATGGGCATCACTGATTGCGTCCGTTGCGGCAGGGGATGTTCTGGTCTTGGCTGGCGGACGCATCAAGCACATGACTCTCGGCATGAACGAGGTCCTTGCTCGTTACTTCACCACTGTCGAGGCAAGCCTGGCCGAGCAGAAGTCTCGAGTTCTCCGAGCTACAGGCCCTCAGAGAGAACGTGCTCGGGAATCTCTTGCAGGCTGGCCCAAGACCCAGCACCACGACGACATCGACATGACCGTGTGTGCTCAGGGCGGTGCTTTCGCAGGAACTTCGATCGATATCGGAACCTATGACTTGCTTGCCGTGTTGGACAGAGTCTCGGGTCAGCAGGGCATGCGCATTATTGACTTTGGGTGTGGCACGGGAGTCCTGGCCACACAGATTGCCAAGCTGCGTCCCTCAGCGACGGTGATCGCCAGCGATCAGTCCGCCGCTGCAGTGGAGTCTGCCAGGGCAACAGTTACTGCCAATGGCGTGGATGATCGGGTGAGTGTCGTTCGCGATGACGGGCTGTCTTCACAGCCTGACGCGTCTGCAGATCTGATCTTGTTCAACCCTCCCTTCCACTCGGGTGCTGCCGTTCATGCGGGCACGAGTCTGCGTCTTTTTGCAGAGGCAGGTCGGGTTCTCAAACCCGGTGGCGAACTGTGGGTGGTGGCCAATCGCCACCTCAGTTACAAGCCTGCGTTGCGGAAGTTGGTTGGTGAAACCAGGGAAGTTCGGCGCACGCCAAAGTTCACGGTGACTCGCTCCATCAAGGCGTAGTTCTCAGCTTTCTTTCAGCTTCTAGCCTAGATATTTACTAGCTTCTCGCGTAAACTTGAGTCATCATCACTCAACTTTGTCTGAGGGTGAAATCCACACAAGGAGAAACAAACACATGCAACAAGAGCCGCAAGAAGAAAACAAGAGCGCGCTCGAGCTTTACGGTGTCAACCTCACCGAAATTGCAAAGAGCGGCAAGCTCGACCCCGTCATCGGTCGCGATGCGGAAATCCGTCGAGTCAGCCAAGTGCTTACTCGTCGAACCAAGAACAACCCTGTCCTGATTGGTGAACCAGGCGTGGGAAAAACTGCTGTCGTAGAAGGCCTCGCCCAGCGCATCGTCGCCGGCGACGTCGCCGACAGCCTCAAGAACAAGCAGCTTGTCTCCCTCGATATCTCTGCCCTCATTGCGGGTGCAAAGTATCGCGGTGAATTCGAAGAACGCCTCAAGGCAGTTCTCAAAGAAATCAATGACTCTGATGGTCAGATCATCACCTTCATCGACGAACTCCACACCCTGATGGGTGCTGGCGGAGGCGAAGGCTCCGTGGCAGCAGCCAACATGCTCAAGCCCATGCTTGCTCGTGGTGAGCTGCGCCTGATTGGTGCCACCACACTGGATGAGTATCGCGAGTTCATTGAGAAGGATGCTGCGTTGGAGCGCCGCTTCCAGCAGGTCTTCGTCGGTGAGCCCAGTGTTGAAGACACCGTGGCCATTCTGCGAGGCCTCAAGGAACGCTACGAAGCACACCACAAGGTGGCGATTGCAGACAACGCTCTCGTTGCTGCAGCAGCACTCTCTAACCGTTACATCACCAGCCGTCAGCTTCCCGATAAGGCCATTGACCTGATCGATGAAGCAGCCAGCCGCCTGCGAATGGAAATCGACTCCGCTCCGGTCGAGATCGATGAACTGCGTCGCAGCGTTGACCGTCTCAAGTTGGAAGAGCTTGCTCTGAAGAAGGAGAAGGACGACGCGTCGAAGGAGCGTTTGACGAAGCTCCGTGAAGACATGGCAGAACGGCAGGAGCGCCTCGATGCACTCGAGCAGCGCTGGGAGTTAGAGCGCAATGCTCTGAACCGCGTTGGTGAACTCAAGACCAAACTCGATGCTGCCCGTATTCAGGCTGAGCGTGCTCAGCGCGAAGGACAGCTCGAACAGGCAAGCCGTCTGCTTTATGCAGAAATCCCTGAACTCGAGCGTCAGCTTGCTGCAGCAGAATCTGCTGAACAAACCGACACTGAACGCATGGTCAATGACCAGGTCACCAGCGAAGACATTGCTTCGGTGATCGCAGCATGGACTGGCATTCCCGTTGACCGACTGACCAAGGGAGAGACTGAAAAGCTTCTCAACCTGGAAGGTGAAATCGGCAAGCGCCTGATCGGCCAGAAGAAGGCCGTGAAGGCAGTGTCTGAATCTGTCCGCCGTTCACGCGCGGGAATCTCTGACCCTGACCGTCCCACCGGTTCTTTCCTGTTCCTTGGTCCCACTGGTGTGGGAAAGACGGAACTGGCCAAGGCGCTGGCGGAGTATCTCTTCGATGACGAGAAGGCCATGATTCGCATCGATATGAGTGAATACGGAGAGAAGTTCTCCGTCTCACGTCTGGTCGGTGCCCCTCCCGGATATGTCGGCTATGAAGCAGGTGGACAGCTGACCGAAGCTGTGCGTCGCCGTCCCTACTCGGTCGTCCTCCTCGACGAAGTTGAGAAGGCACACCCAGAAGTATTCGACGTCCTGCTTCAGGTCCTGGACGACGGTCGCCTGACCGATGGTCAGGGTCGCACCGTCGACTTCCGCAACGTCATTCTTATCCTCACCTCCAACCTGGGTTCACAATTCCTGGTTGATCCCGAGCTGAGCTGGGATGAGAAGGAACGCGCTGTCAACGAAACTGTTCGTCAGGCATTCAAGCCAGAGTTCGTGAACCGTCTCGATGACATCGTGGTGTTCTCGGCACTGAGCGAAGAAGACCTCGGCCAGATTGTTGAGCTCTACATCGATCGCTTGCAGAAGCGTTTGGCAGAGCGTCGACTTGAACTGGCTGTCACACCTCAGGCTCGTACCTGGTTGGCCGAGCGTGGATATGACCCCATCTATGGAGCACGTCCACTGCGTCGCCTGATGCAGCACGAGATTGATGACCGCTTGGCATCCGCCATCCTCAGCGGTGCTGTTCGTGACGGTGATCTTGTTCGGGTTGATCTGGATGGAGACCAGCTCTCCGTCAAGGCCGACAAGATTCGTCCCGTCTTCGATGCAGGAGATGAAGATCCCTTCATTGAAGCCGAGCTCATGGAAGACGAATAATAATTCTCCCCATCAGGGAATAAGGACACGGGTATCCGGTTATCACTACTGGATGCCCGTGTTCTCACACGATGAGTCCTAGGTTTTTCTCAACACAAACAAGGAATGAACATGTCACGCAATGCACACACCAGCACTCCCATCAACCCCGTATTGGCTGCGCGCTGGAGCCCACGCTCCTTCGACACCACCGCAACCCTGACCCCTGCAGACCTCACCCCTGCATTCGAGGCAGCTCGCTGGGCACCTTCGGCAAACAACAGCCAGCCTTGGCGCTTCATTGTTGGTTTCCGTGGAGATGACACCTTCAACGCGATTCTTCCCACACTCGCTGGGTGGAACTCCGCATGGATGCCTAACGCTTCTGCCATCGTTGTCGGCATTACTCAGACCGCTGGTCCTGACGGCACTCCCAACCCCTACGCCATCTATGACCTTGGTCAGGCAGTTGCTCACTTCTCTGTTCAGGCACAGACCGATGGACTCTACGTTCACCAGG
>JBEBAV010000104.1:0-4301 GCA_041158725.1 Actinomycetota bacterium | reverse complement strand
AACATGAGGTTCTTCGCTTCGTCGTCTGTCTCCGCGATGAAGCCAGGAGAATGCTGGCCAATAGGCAAAGGAGCCAACTCCAATTGGGCTAAAGCTTGGTGATAGAGATCGACGTAGGGCCTAAATCGAAGTGGGTCTCCCCCAATAATGGCCAACATCAGGGGCAATCCGTATTGCGCCGCACGAACAACTGATTGTGGACTACCACCAACACCAATCCAAGTTTTGAGTTTTCCACCTTCAACAGTGGGGTAAACCATCTGCTCGGTAAGTGCAGGACGGATCGTTCCCTGCCAAGTAACTGGCCCACCCTGTGCAAGGTGAGCGAAAAGATCAAGTTTCTCTTCAAACAACTTCTCGTAGTCCTGAAGATCAAAACCAAACAACGGGAAAGATTCAGTGAAAGATCCACGGCCAACAATGACCTCTACACGGCCATGGGAGACAGCATCAAGCGTTGCAAACTTTTGAAAGACTCGAATGGGATCATCTGAACTCAAAACGGTCACTGCAGAACCCAAGTGAATGTTTTTTGTCTGGGTTGCAATCGCACCTAAGAGAACTTCAGGTGAGGACACAGCAAAGTCATCGCGGTGATGCTCACCAATACCAAAAAAGTTCAACCCAACTTCGTCTGCCAGAACAGCTTCGGCTGCAACATTGCGCAGAACCTGGGCTTGGGAAAGTGGTTTTCCCCCTAAATCAACCGTGACGTCACCAAAGGTGTCTAAACCAAACTCAACTTCTTTTGCCACAGTGATTTCCTTGCTTTCGATATCTACTTCTCAGAATAATTCGATTCGAGCTAGTTCTATTCCCCATTGCTCTGGATATGGCAGACTGGACTCTGGAGATATCCAAAGATGGATTTCTTTTTCCATTCACAACGGATCGTCCGGCACGTACCTGCCGGTGAAGGAGCAGTAATAGTCATGGCTACAGTTACATTCGATAACGCCACTCGCCTCTACCCCGGCACTTCAAAGCCCGCAGTAGACAAAATCAACCTCAAGGTTGAAGACGGCGAATTCCTCGTACTTGTCGGACCCTCGGGTTGCGGTAAGTCCACCACATTGCGCATGCTCGCAGGCCTCGAAGAGGTTAACGGTGGTCGGATTCTCATCGGTGACCGTGATGTCACCGATGTTCCACCTAAGGACCGTGACATCGCCATGGTTTTCCAGAACTATGCTCTCTACCCCCACATGACCGTGGCTGAGAACATGGGTTTCGCTCTCAAGATTGCTGGCGTGAAGAAGGAAGAGCGCGCAGAGCGTGTTCTTGAGGCAGCAAAGCTTCTTGACCTTGAACAGTACCTGGACCGTAAGCCTAAGGCTCTCTCGGGTGGTCAGCGTCAGCGTGTAGCTATGGGCCGTGCAATCGTTCGCAAGCCTCAGGTGTTCCTCATGGATGAGCCGCTCTCGAACTTGGACGCCAAGCTTCGCGTGCAGACTCGTACCCAGATCTCTTCACTTCAGCGTCGCCTGGGTGTTACCACCGTGTACGTAACCCACGACCAGGTTGAGGCCCTCACCATGGGAGACCGCATTGCAGTACTCAAGGATGGACTTCTGCAACAGGTAGGTACTCCTCGTGACCTCTATGAACGCCCTGCAAACAAGTTCGTTGCTGGTTTCATCGGTTCACCAGCCATGAACCTCTTCCCCTCGAAGGTTGTTTCTGGTGGCGTTGAGTTCGGAAACACGGTGGCCAAGGTTGATGCAGAAGTGACAAAGAAGGCCTCCGGTGCAGTCACTGTAGGTATTCGCCCCGAAGACCTCACCGTCAACAAAGATAAGGGCCTGAAAATCAAGGTTGACGTTGTCGAAGAACTCGGTGCAGACGGATACCTCTATGGTCACGTCACTATTGATGGCGCAGAACACAACATCACTGTTCGTGTTGATGGACGGGAGCACCCCATGCGAGGTGACGAAGTATTCGTACTCCCCACCGAAAAGCACATTCACGTCTTCGACGCAGAGTCGGGTGAGCGCCTTTCCGGAGCTATTGCTCACTAAGTTCCGTGAATCACTGAGATTCACCCGTACATCTCGTGCAATGATGCCCGTGATCAGACAACTGGTCACGGGCATCACCCATTAGAGAAGAGATTTGTTCATGAGTGGCTCACTCAACATAACCGCCTCCACTGTTGAGCCTGGCTTGCTCACACTTCCGTGGGATATTCCACTGGATAGTTGGCCAGAGGACACCATCACAGCGCTGCCGAAAGGTATTTCCCGCCACATCGTTCGATTCGTTCAACTCGACGGCTATGTCATTGCCATCAAGGAAACGACTGATGAAATGGCTCAGGGCGAATATGAGATGCTCCGCAATCTGCAAAAGATTGAAGTGCCCTGCGTTGAACCTGTTGCTGTGATTCAGGGAAGAACAGATATCGAGGGAAACCCCCTGCCTTCTGCACTGGTAACAAGACACCTTAAGTTCTCAATGCCATTCCGAGCACTGTATTCAACAACGTTGCGGCCTGAAACAGCACAACGCCTGGTCGACTCGCTGGCACTCCTGTTGGTTCGTCTTCACAACGTCGGATTCTTCTGGGGAGATGTCTCACTGTCCAATACTTTGTTCCGTCGTGACGCTGGGTCTTTTGCGGCATACCTCGTTGATGCCGAAACAGGGAAGCTCTATGACGAGCTCACCAAGGGGCAGCGTGAACATGATTTGGATATTGCTCGCGTGAATATCGCTGGTGAGCTGATGGACATCCAGGCTGGTGGGAAGCTCGACGCTGGGATAGACCCCATTGCCACAAGCGATCGCATCATGGCTAGTTATGACACCCTCTGGCACGAGCTCAATGACCCAGAACTTCTTGAACAGAATGAACTCTGGAAGATCAATAAACGCGTGCAGCGTTTGAATGACCTTGGTTTCGATATTGAAGAATTGTCTATCAAGACTGATGCAGATGGGACCAAAGTCAAGATTCAGCCCAAGGTTGTCGACTCAGGACACCATGCTCGACGCCTGCTGCGACTAACTGGCCTCGACACAGAAGAAAACCAGGCGCGCAGACTCCTCAACGATCTGGACTCTTATGCAGCAACAGTGAGCTTGCTCAATTTGGATGAAGAAGTTGTTGCGCACCTCTGGCTGACGCGAGTCTTTGAACCAGTGATTCGAGCAGTTCCAGAGAATCTGGATAGCAAGTTAGAACCTGCTGAGGTCTTCCACCAAGTACTGGAACATCGCTGGTTCATGTCACAGGAGCAAAGCAGGGACGTTCCCCTAAACGAAGCAGTCCGGGACTACATCGAAAACGTGTTGCAATACCGCAGAGACGAAGAAGTAGTGATCAATCCCCCAACCGGAACATTCACTGCAGCCGTTGACATTATTCGGGATGAGGATGATTTTGAATACTCTGACGAACCTATGCCTCCACGAGATGCAGACGAACCAGTTCGTGATTGGCGTGACCTGGTTTAGCCTGTAGTCATGCGTGCCGCGGTTGCCACAAGTCAAGATCAAGACAATCCACTTTCAGGGCTAGTCCTGCAAGACATGCCTGTGCCAGAAATCCCGTCTGGCTGGGCTAGAGTCAAAGTCGTTTCTTCATCCCTCAACCCCCATGATGTGTGGACTCTTCGAGGCGTTGGACATCCTGCAGATCGTATCCCCATGATTCTGGGTTGCGATGGAGCCGGCTATACCGACGACGGTAAGCCCGTCATCATCTACCCAGTAGTTGCTGATGCTGCCCGAGGCATGGGCGACATGACTATGGATCCTCAGCGTTCAATTATCAGTGAGCTCCACAACGGCACTTTTGCTGACTACATTGTTGTGCCTGAAAGCTCCCTTATTCCTAAGCCGGAATGGTTGAGCTTCGATGAGGCAGCCGCCATGGGCATCGCTTGGGGTACTGCATATCGCATGCTTTACACTCGTGCGGGTTTGCAGGCTGGTGACAGAGTTCTTGTACAAGGAGCTTCTGGCGGTGTTGCTAGCGCCGCTATATCGCTAGCTAAGGCCGCTGGAGCCACTGTCTATGTCACAGCACGAGATGAACGTAAACGTCGATTTGCGCTCGAATTAGGGGCAGACGAGGCATTTGAACCAGGAGCTAGGCTTCCCGAGCGTGTAGATATCGTGGTGGAGACCGTTGGTGAAGCCACATGGAGCCATTCACTCAAGTCGTTACGCCCCGGTGGCATCGTGGTTATTTGTGGCGCAACTTCAGGCCCGAATGCGAATGCTGACCTCAACAGAATTTTCTACCAACAGCTCAGCGTTATTGGTTCCACAACCTGCACACTGGCAGAGTTTTA
>JBEBAV010000103.1:0-4283 GCA_041158725.1 Actinomycetota bacterium | reverse complement strand
GGCGACCAATTTTGATCTGGGTAGGGTTTTGCGGGTCAAACGCTGCGTCTGTGCCGAGACGGCTGCTGGCTGCCCAATAGCGAACAGCATCAGAACCGTGCTGATCCAACATGTCTGCAGGGGTGACTACGTTTCCCTTGGACTTGGACATCTTTTTGCGATCTGGGTCCACGATGAAACCTGAGATCGCAGCATTTGTCCAGGGTTTTCCACCGTTTTGTAAAGCTGAACGAAGCATGGTGGAGAAGAGCCAGGTGCGAATAATGTCCTGCCCTTGGGGGCGAAGGTCAAAGGGGAAAACGAGGTTCCAAAGATCTTCGTCGCGCTCCCAGCCACCAGCAAGCTGAGGGGTGAGGCTGGATGTTGCCCAGGTGTCCATCACATCGACTTCGCCTTGGAAGCCACCAGGAACTCCACGCTGTGCCTCGGTGTATCCGGCGGGAACATCGGTGGAAGGGTCGGCGGGGAGTTGTTCTCGTGAAGCAAGAATGGGTTCGTCAAATACGGGGTTACCGTCGCCATCGAGTGGATACCAGACAGGAATAGGGACACCGAAGAATCGCTGACGCGATACCAGCCAGTCGCCGTTGAGACCGTTCACCCAGTTTTCGTAACGCACACGCATGAAGTCCGGGTGCCACGACATTTCCTGACCCAAATCGATGAGCTTCTTTTTGAGTTCGTCATCCTTGGCACCATTGACCAAATACCACTGGCGAGTGGAAACAATTTCGAGAGGCTTGTCGCCCTTTTCAAAGAATTTGACCGGGTGCATGATGGGCTCAGGTTCGCCCAGCATCTCGCCTGATTCTTTGAGCATCTCAACCATGGCAGTCTTGGCACTGAAGGCAGTCTTGCCTGCAAGCTCTGCATATGCGGCTTGTGCTTGAGGTGTTTCCAAGCCTTCAGGGGCTTCTGAAACAAAGCGACCGTCAAAGCCAATCACTGCACGGGTCATAAGATTCAGTTCTCGCCACCAGATCACGTCGGTCACGTCACCGAATGTACAAATCATGGCGATGCCAGTGCCCTTGTCTGGCTGGGCGAGGTGGTGAGCTAGAACAGGAACCTCAACACCAAAGACTGGAGTCTTAACCGTCTTTCCGAAGTAAGGCTTGTAACGGTCATCGTCGGGGTGTGCAACGAGGGCAACACAGGCAGGAAGAAGCTCGGGGCGGCTGGTCATGATCTCAATGTGGCCACCTTCAGGCTTGTGGAAGGTCAGGCGGTGATAGGCGCCAGGCATTTCTTTGTCTTCAAGTTCAGCCTGAGCGACTGCAGTGCGGAAGGTGACATCCCAGAGCGTCGGAGCCATAGCCTGGTATGCCTCACCACGTGCGTAGTTGTTAATGAACGCCAGTTGGCTTGTGGTGATCGTTTCATCGGAGATGGTGCGGTACGTCTGGGTCCAGTCGACGGAGAGACCGAGCTGGCGCCAAACATCCTCAAACTGCTTCTCGTCTTCAACGGTGAGCTTTTCACACAGTTCAATGAAATTCTTGCGACTAATAGGGAGTTGATCTGCTGCTTTAGAACTCTTATTGTCTCCACCCTCAAATGGGGGGACGAAGTTTTCTACGTAGGGGAGGGTGGGGTCGCAGCGAACACCGTAATAGTTCTGCACGCGACGCTCGGTGGGAAGACCGTTGTCATCCCAGCCGGCAGGATAGAAAACTTCCTTGCCGCGCATGCGCTGGAAGCGAGCAATGACGTCAGTGTGGGTGTAACTGAACACGTGACCAATGTGAAGTGAACCAGAGGCAGTCGGGGGAGGTGTGTCGATTGAGTAAACACTTGCGCGAGTCTGTCCGTCCTTACGGAAACGGTAGAGGCCAGAGTCTTCCCACTTCTTATCCCAGAGAGTTTCAAGACCTTCCAGAGCCGGCTTATCAGGAACGTTGGCGGGCGTAATGGACATGGAGTTTCTCGCTCTCTATGGGCGGCATCGCGTCAATGTAAGAAAACAGGATGTATTCCTACTTGATGCCTCAAATGGTGATGTCTCTACTGTACTAAAGCCCTTAGAATGGTGAGTAACGACACCGATCCGGCTATCACCGGGGAGTTTTCGGAAGAACAGCCGTCAGGCCCAGTAGAACCGAACGGGACGAGCCCGTTATTGCTCAAGAACAAGCGGTGAGATTTATCTCACAAGCTCAGGTGGTACCGCGGAAGAAATTTCGTCCTGGCGCAGTGTTTTTCTAACAACTGGAGCCCAAGTGACGTATCCCCGCCGTAACGCATTCGGTCAGCAGAACGAGATCGTTCCCTCACCGTCGTTCCCCGCCATTGAAGAGCAGGTTCTTGCCTTCTGGGAGAAGGACAACACCTTCACTGCTTCCATTGAACAGAGAGCTGATGGTGATGAGTGGGTCTTCTATGACGGCCCTCCCTTCGCAAACGGTCTTCCTCACTATGGTCACCTGCTCACTGGCTACGCCAAGGACCTGTTCCCTCGCTACCAAACCATGCGGGGTAAGAAAGTAGACCGACGATTCGGTTGGGATACTCACGGACTTCCGGCAGAACTAGAAGCGATGCGCCAGCTGGGGATTACCAAAAAAGAAGAAATTGAAGAGATGGGTATCGCTGCGTTTAACGCAGAAGCTCGCTCTTCGGTACTTCGATACACCGGTGAGTGGGAACAATACGTTACCCGCCAGGCTCGCTGGGTTGACTTCGAGAACGACTACAAGACGCTCGACATCAGTTTCATGGAATCCGTGATTTGGGCATTCAAGCGTCTCTATGACAAGGGCTTAGCATATGAAGGTTTCCGTGTACTGCCCTATTGCTGGAATGACGAGACTCCTCTGTCGAATCACGAACTGCGTATGGATGACGACGTCTACAAGATGCGTCAAGATCAATCCGTTACGGTGACATTCCCTCTGACGGGTGAGAAAGCCGTTTCATTAGGCCTCGAGGGTGTTCGCGCACTGGCATGGACCACCACTCCCTGGACGCTGCCTACCAATGCTGCTTTGGCAGTGGGGCCAGAGATTCACTATGCCATTGTTCCAGCTGGGCCCAACGGTGCAGCGGATGGAGCCGCCTGCTGTGAAGCGGATTACCTGATCGCAATAGACCTGCTCGGAAACTACGCTAAGGATCTCGGTTATGAGGATGCTGTCTCTGCGAAGGATGCAGTCAAGAACACTGTTTTGGGCAAAGACCTCGATGGTGTGATGTATGACCGCCTCTGGGACTACTACGCCGATGACGAGGAATATCAGCAGAACGCGTGGCAGATCCTGGTTGCTGACTACGTCACCACAGCTGACGGTACGGGTGTTGTCCACCAGGCACCTGCCTACGGTGAAGAGGACCAAAAGGTCTGTGAACTTGCGGGTATTGGCGTTCGCGTGTCTGTCGACGACGGTGGCAAGTTCCTCTCTCGCTTCACTGAAGTTGCTGGAATGCAGGTATTTGAGGCCAACAAGCCCTTGACCAACTTGCTTCGCGTACAGGGTCGACTCATCCGTGTTGCTTCCTATGAGCACAGCTACCCTCACTGCTGGCGCTGCCGCCAGCCCCTGATCTATCGGGCAGTGTCGTCGTGGTTTGTTTCCGTGACTACTTTCCGTGACCGGATGGAAGAGCTGAACCAACAAATCAACTGGGTTCCAGAAAACGTGAAAGACGGCCAGTTTGGTAAGTGGGTAGCAAATGCCCGTGACTGGTCGATTTCGCGTAATCGTTATTGGGGTTCACCCATCCCCGTCTGGAAGTCTGACAACCCTGACTACCCACGTATTGATGTCTATGGTTCACTCGATGAGATTGAGGCCGACTTTGGTGTTCGTCCCACAGACCTGCACCGACCTTTCATTGATGAGCTAACTCGACCCAACCCCGATGACCCGACCGGCCAGTCGACTATGCGACGTATTGAAGACGTGCTGGACGTGTGGTTTGACTCAGGTTCGATGCCATTTGCACAGGTGCACTATCCCTTCGAAAACCAGGAATGGTTCGATAGTCACAACCCAGCAGACTTCATCGTGGAATACATCGGACAAACCCGTGGCTGGTTCTACACCCTACACATCCTGGCAACGGCGCTTTTTGATCGCCCCGCCTTTAAGAATGTGGTGTCTCACGGAATTGTGCTCGGAAACGACGGACAGAAGATGTCCAAGTCCTTGCGCAATTACCCAGATGTTTCTGAAGTCTTTGATCGTGATGGCTCTGACGCCATGCGTTGGTTCTTGATGAGTTCACCCGTCTTGCGTGGTGGAAACCTGATCGTGACTGAAGAAGGCATCCGTGAGGGTGTGCGT
>JBEBAV010000102.1:0-7177 GCA_041158725.1 Actinomycetota bacterium | reverse complement strand
CCGAGTCTTCGCCTCGTTGGGAAGCTGGCGACAAGCCTGCTCTCGAGAAGGCACTTGGCGACGCTGGCTACGAAGTTGACATCCAGAACGCTCAGGGTGACACCGCTAAGTACGCAACCATCGCTGACCAGATGCTCAGCAAGGGCTGTGGCGTTATGATCCTCACCGACCACCAGGGTGCTGCTATCCAGGTTGCTGAGAAGGCTAAGGCTGCAGGCGTTCCTGTTATCGCTTACGACCGCCCCGTTGAAGGTGCTGACTACTACGTCTCCTTCGACAACGAGGGTGTAGGTGCAATCGAAGGTGAGTGCATCGTTGACGGTCTGACCGCTGCTGGCAAGGACCCCAAGACTGCATCTGTTGTTTACGTAGGTGGAGACCCCGCTGACGGTAACGCAAAGATGTTCTACGACGGTGCTGTCTCCGTCATGTCGGCTGCTGGCATCAAGCCTGCTGCTGAGACCCCCGGTACCTGGGATGGAACCAAGGCTGGAACCGCATTCGAGCAGGCTTACACCTCTCTCGGCGGTAACGTTGACGCTGTTTGGGTAGCAAACGACACCAACGCAGCTGCAGTTATCACCATCCTTGACAAGAACGGCAAGACCGTTCCTGTTTCGGGTCAGGACGCATCTGTAGCTGGTCTGCAGAACGTTCTTCTCGGCAAGCAGACCTGCACGGTCTACAAGCCATTCTCTGTAGAAGCTGCTGCTGCATCCGACCTGGCTATCCAGATCCTCGGTGGCAAGGCTCCTACCGTTGAGAAGAAGCTCGCTGACGGAACTCCTTTCGTCGCAGTTACCCCCATCAAGGTCGGTCCTGAACAGGTCATCGACGTTGTTGCAGCTGGCGATGCATCTGCCAAGGAACTCTGCACCGCAGAGCTCGCTGAGGCATGTGCAAAGTACGGCGTAAAGTAACAATCAACTAGACGAGACTTTGCGCCGGTCACACCGGCCGGCGCAAAGTCTCTCTTGTTTCACCCCCACAATTTTTGTGTCACCTCACTGACACGCCACCCCGGCGACTATGCCGGATGAATCATCAAAGGAGATGGGCATGGATGTGCCACTGATCGAACTCTCTGGAGTGAAGAAAAGCTTCGGTCCCGTAGATGTCCTCAAGGGCATTGACTTCAAGGCATACGCCGGTAAGGTCACCGCACTCGTTGGTGACAACGGTGCAGGTAAGTCCACACTGATCAAGGGTCTCTCCGGAGTGCAGCCCTACGACGAAGGAATCGTCAAGTTCGAGGGCGAAGAAGTACACCTTCACTCCCCTCGTCAGAGCGGCGCGCTCGGCATCGAAGTTGTGTACCAGGACCTCGCCCTGTGCGACAACCTCGACATCGTCCAGAACATGTTCCTCGGTCGCGAAGAACTCAGCCAGGGAACCCTCGACGAAGGTTCCATGGAGTTCCAGGCCACGAAGGCGCTCCAGAGCCTCTCCGTCCGTACCGTCAAGTCTGTACGCCAGAAGGTCTCGTCCCTCTCCGGCGGTCAACGCCAGACTGTTGCAATTGCACGTTCTGTGTTGCGTAACGCCAAGCTCGTAATTCTTGATGAGCCCACCGCTGCTTTGGGTGTCGCCCAGACCGAGCAAGTATTGAACCTCGTTCGTCGTCTCGCTGACAACGGCATCGGCGTCATCATCATTAGCCACAACCTGGCAGACGTATTCCAGGTGTGCGACTCCATCAACGTCCTCTACCTGGGCAAAATGGTCGCATCACTTCAGACCTCCGAGACAAACCAAGCCGACGTGGTGGGTTACATCACCGGCACCAAGACCATGGAAGAGGTGGCGTAATGAGTTCGCTTACCCCCACTGAAATCGGAAGTGGCCACGAAGGCACCATCCGCGACCAGATCACCGCATACGTTCAGCGTCTGAAGAATGGTGAAATGGGCGCATTGCCTGCAGTCATCGCACTGCTCGCACTCGTTGTGCTGTTCTCCGCGCTAAGCCCCTTCTTCCTCACCACTCTGAACTTTGCCAACCTGTTTGTCCAGGCAGCTCAGCTCACCGTTCTTGCTTCGGCACTGGTCTTCGTTCTGCTTCTTGCAGAAATCGACCTCTCCGCCGGTGTGACAGCGGGTGTGGGTATGGCCCTGTTCGTTGTACTGAACCAGATGATGGGCATCAACTGGATTATTGCAATCATCGCCGCACTTGCACTCGGTTCACTTGTTGGTTGGGTCATCGGTATCTTCGTAGCGAAGATTGGTGTTCCCTCCTTCGTTGTCACCCTGGGTCTGTTCCTTGGATTCCAGGGACTCATGCTTGTCATGCTTGGTGACGGTGGCCTCTTCCGCCTGGACATTCCCGAGCTCAAGGCCATCATGAACAACAACATGCCTGTTGCGGGCGGTTGGATCATGCTGGCAATCATGGTGCTTGTCTCACTTGGTTTGGGCTTCTATGACCGTGCACGTCGCGCCAAAGCTGGTGTGGCTAACCGCCCCATCGCTCTGATGCTTTCTCGCGTAGCACTCATCGCCATCCTTGGTGGTATCGCTGTGGGCGCCATGAGCGTCAACCGAAGTGTTTCGGTTGTGCCCATTGAAGGTGTCCCCATCGTTATTCCAATCGTGATCGGAATCCTCTTCGTAGGAACCTTCGTTTTGGACCGCACCACCTTCGGTCGTCACCTCTACGCAGTCGGTGGAAACCCCGAGGCAGCACGTCGTGCAGGTATCAAGGTCGCCAAGATTCGCATCACCGCATTCATCATCTGTTCCACACTCGCTGTGGTCTCTGGTGTTCTGGCTGCCAGCCGTATCGGTGCAATCGAATCGACCGCTGGTCGTTCGATTGTTCTCTCCGGTGTTGCTGCAGCCGTTGTTGGTGGCGTCAGCCTCTTCGGTGGTCGCGGTCGCCTCATTCACGCTGCTATCGGTGCACTGGTTATCGCCATCATCGACAACGGTCTGGGTCTGGTCGGTCTGCCAGCAGGTGTGAACTTCCTGGTTACCGGTGCGGTTCTTATTGCCGCTGCAACCATCGACGCTCTCTCGCGCAAGCGTTCAGGCGGCGGTGTCAGGGTCTAGCCTTCCAGGTTATCCATGCCCCCAACGCCCACCAGCGTTGGGGGCTTTCCTGACTCAGGGAGAATACGTATATGAGCATCCAGAGCGAACCTTCGGGTTTCAGTCGCCTCATCACCAGCAGTGGGGTTGCCATGGTGGTCTCCACGTTTGGTGCACGCATCGTTGAGCTGTGGGTTCCTGATCGTGAGGGAGAACTCGGAAACGTCGTAGTGGGAATGCCCACACCCCAGCACTATCACGACCGCGCAAACCTCTACCTGGGCTGCACAGTTGGCCGTGTGGCTGGGCGGATTCCTCAGGCTCATTTCCGAGGTGGTGGGCTGTCCATTTCGCTTGAACCGAATGAAGGCCCCCATCAACTTCATGGGGGCGGGGAGCGCAGTTTTGACCGCATTGAGTGGGAATTGGTTACCTTCGAAACAGAAGACAGTGTGACAGCTGAATTCCACTACGTGAGCCCTGCCGGCGAAGAAGAGTACCCTGGTGAACTCAGTGTTGTTTCTCGATACGTACTGACTGCAGACGGGGTTTTCACCTCAACCCTGACGGCTGAGACCACGTCAGCATGTCCTGTGAACCTCACCACTCACAGCTACTGGAATCTCTCTGGGATTCCGGGAAGCACCATCCACGATCACAAGCTCACCGCCGACGTTGCATGGCATGTTGAGACCGGCGATGGCCAGCTCCCCACTGGTGAGCTCACTCCTACCTCACACGAGCTCTCACTGGCAGCACCAGGATGGGATGACACGTTTGTGCTGGAAGAACGTGAGCACATTACCTTCCCAGCGGCGCTACTCACCCACCCAGCATCGGGGAGAACACTTCAGGTTTTCACCACAGAGCCGGCGCTCCAGATTTACACCGCAGGGTATTTGCCTGAGGAAACATGTGATGTTGGTCACGTGCTCACCGCATTTGGTGGTGTGTGTTTAGAGCCTCAGCGCATTAACGACAATCCCGTGTTGCCACAGTTCCCCAGCATTGTGCTGCAGCCTGGAGAGATATATTCCCACGTGACGCGTCACGTGTTCACGGCGAACTAGCGCTCTTCCAATCCCCACGCCTGGCCATATCCGCCCTCAGATTCAGGCTTGGCCATCAGTTCAAGGAATGGCACCGCATTAAATGCTTCCGGACCCAGAACGCCTGCGGCCTTCCACGTCCCCTGCGCCAAGAGCTCCAGCGCAATAACCGGGTTGAGTGCCGTTTGCCACACCACACACTGGCTGTCATATTCAGCCATAGTCCACTCGTTGTCACTGACGTGGTAGAGATACACCTCACGGGGTTTGCCGTCTTTGCCTAGTCCAGTGACCCACACTCCTGCACAGGTTTTACCAGTCATGCGTGGACCAATCGTGGCAGGGTCAGGCAGTGCAGCTGCAACCACATCACGTGGAGCGACCATCGCAGGGCCATCCGCGGTGCGCACCTTGAGAGGTTCAATGGAGTCAAGCCCGAGCTGGTGAAGAGTCTTCAAAATGCCAATGAACTCATCGCCCAAGCCGTATTTGAAGGTGACACGCTTCGCATCAAGCCACCTGGGCATCATGAGAACTTCTTCGTGCTCCACATTCACACACTCCACGGGTCCAATACCCTCGGGGAAGGTGAAGATCTCCGGCTCACTAAAGGGTGGGGTGGTGAACCATCCCTTGTCTTTCTCCCAGATGACAGGAGGGTTCAGACATTCCTCTATTGTGGTCCAAATGCTGAAAGAGGGAGCAAAGATTTCGTTGCCATTGTCATCCCGAACAACCAAGTTGGCGCCGTCGCGGGTCCCCAGCTCATCGATTGAACTAAACAGGTGATCCTGCGCATAACGGGCAAAGACGTTCGACATTCCTGGCTCAACACCGATGCCGACTATAGCTAGACGACCTGACTTTTCCCACTCTTCAGATGCAGCGAACTGCTCGTCACCGAGCTTCACACCCGTTTCGGAATATGGATTAGTGGGGTGGGGTAATGAGAGTGTCATCGCCATGTCGAGATAGTCAGCATTCGCTGCCAAGGCTCCGGCAAAAATGGTCTGCACAAACTTGGGCTCGACCGCATTCATCACGTGGGTGGCACCGTGGCGCCTGGCCACCTCGGCCACATTCTCAGCACTCGAGGCATCAATCCTGTCGGCAATAAATCGTCCCTCAATGGCCTCAGCACCGTGCTTGTTCTTGAGCCACTCAATCGTGCGCTCAGCTCGTGAAAGGTCAAAGTCCGTCACCACCATCACCTCGAAGAAGGACCGACGTGCGGAAATCTTGGCAATGGCGTCACCAACGCCACCAGCGCCAACAAGCAGAATTCTCATAACCTTGACGTTACTCCTGTAGTCGTCGTCTAGGACTGTGACTTTGCTGGCAAGTAGTCTGGTGGGGAAGACGCGTCCGCGTCCATCCCAGCGAAATTGAGTAGCGATGACGACCCCTAGCCCTACCCCTTCGACGTCACGTCGAGCACGTGCACTGCGGGTCGTGCCCCTGCTGGGTCCAGCACTTGTCGCCGGTGTGGCGTATCTGGATCCCGGAAACGTCGCCTCCAACATGACCGCGGGTGCTCAGTTTGGTTACCTGCTGGTCTGGGTTGTGGTTGTGGGCAACCTGGTGGCCTGGCTGGTGCAATACCTTTCCGCCAAGCTGGGACTGGCCACGGGTAAATCGCTCACCCAAATTCTGGGTGAGCGGATCAAGAACAAATGGCTTCGGAGGGGCTTCTGGGTTCAAGCCGAGATTGTCGCCATGGCGACAGACCTCGCAGAGGTCGTCGGTGGCGCTATCGCCTTTAACCTGCTTTTTGGTTTCCCCCTCCTCGCTGGTGGCATGGTGATGGGACTGCTCTCCCTCCTCCTCCTGTCGCTGCGCGATCGCTCGGGGGCTAAAGCGTTTGAGCGCATCATTGTTGTGTTGCTGTTGGTTATTGCTGTGGGCTTTGGCATGGGTCTTGTTGTGGCTCCACCGGACCCCGGTTCACTACTGGGTGGACTAGTTCCACGCTTTGAGGGTTCGGCCTCTGTTTTGCTTGCTGCCTCAATTCTGGGTGCCACAATCATGCCCCACGCTATCTATGCCCACTCAGCACTCACCCGTGACCGCTTTGGGCTTGTGTTGGCTGGCGTGGAGCGTGGCAAGATCCTCAAGGCCACTCGAGTAGACGTCACGGTGGCACTGGTCATTGCTGGTGGTGTGAACCTCGCCATCCTGCTCACTGCGGCAGTCAGCCTGCAAGGTGTTCCAGGTACCGACACACTTGAGGGTGTCTATGCAGCTTTGAATGACAACCTGGGGCCGGTCATCGCGGTGTTGTTTGCGGTGGGACTCTTAGCCTCAGGATTGGCATCGACATCCGTGGGTGCCTATGCCGGTGCCGAAATCATGAGTGGACTGACCGATATTCAGATTCCATTGCTATGGCGACGAGTCATTACGCTCATCCCGGCGTTTATCGTGTTGAGCATCGGCGCAGACCCCACCTGGGCTTTGATCATCAGCCAGGTCATTTTGTCCTTTGGTATTCCCTTCGCACTGATTCCTCTCGTGATCTTCACTAGAGATAAAAGCATCCTGGGCGTGGACATCAACAAGTCCATCACCACAACCATGGCTGTGCTGGCATCGGTGTTCATCATTGGTCTCAACGCGGTTCTGCTCTGGATCACGTTCGTCGGCTAGGCACAAGCAAAAGGGCGCCAACTCCGAAGAGTTGACGCCCTGAAGCGTGTAGTGCAGAAGACTACTTGAGGACGACGGTTGCGCCAGCCTCGGTAAGAGCAGCCTTTGCCTTCTCTGCAGCGTCCTTGTTTGCGCCTTCGAGAACGGTTGCAGGTGCACCATCAACGAGTGCCTTAGCCTCACCCAGACCGAGGTTGGTGATGGTACGCACCTCCTTGATGACAGCAATCTTGTTTGCGCCAGCAGCCTCGAGAACGACGTCAAAAGAGTCCTTCTCTTCAGCAGCTTCAGCAGCTGCAGGTGCAGCGCCGCCAGCGGCAGCAACAGCTACGGGAGCTGCAGCGGTGACCTCGAAGGTCTCCTCGAATGCCTTAACGAACTCGCTGAGCTCGATGAGTGAGAGCTCCTTGAAAGCCTCGATGAGCTGCTCGGTTGTGAGCTTTGCCATGATTT
>JBEBAV010000101.1:0-22061 GCA_041158725.1 Actinomycetota bacterium | reverse complement strand
AAACCGGCGCTGGTAAGACGATGGTTGTCACGGCGCTTGGACTCTTGCGTGGTGAACGTTCTGATTCAACGGCGGTACGCAACGGATCTGATACAGCCTGGGTTGAAGGTCGTTGGATTCTGAGCAATCCCGAGGCTGTGACCGAGACTGTGAACGATGCCGGCGGACTCATTGAAGGTGATGAACTTCTTCTTGGACGTTCGGTCTCTGTTGAGGGGCGATCTCGTGCCGTTGTGGGCGGCCGCAGCACTCCTGTTGCTGTCTTGGGCGAGCTAGGCGAGCTCCTCGTCGCAGTGCATGGACAGTCTGACCAAGTGCGACTGCGTTCAGCTTCTGCACAGCGTGAAGCACTTGATCGATTTGCTGGTGCAGACTTCGCTGAAGTTGTGGGGGAGTATGCCCATGCTTTCCGTCGGTGGAAGAACAATGCAGCAGAACTGGCTGAGATAACTGCGCAACGCGATGCCCGCATTCGTGAAGCTGAAGAACTTCGTCTTTCTATTTCGGAGATTGAAGCAGCAGCACCGCGGCCCGGCGAAGATGAACAGCTCACTGCGCTTGCCGAGCGTTTAACCCACACCGAAGAGTTGCGAGTGGCGACGGCTCTTGCGCGAGAAGCTCTTTCTTCCGAAGAGGGCGATGGAGCTGATGCGTTAGCTCGGGTTGATACGGCCAAGCGTCAACTCGACAAAATGTCAGACGTTGACCCCGTACTTGCTGGCATTGCCGAAACATTGACCCAGCTCTCTTTCCAGTTACACGATGTCACCGGTCAGTTGTCCCGTCACCTCGCGAATCTTGAAGGCGAAGGGGAACGTGATCTCGATGTCATTCAAAGTCGTCGAGCTGAACTCAACACCCTCATTCGGAAGTATGGACCCACACTCGATGACGTCATTGCGCGTCTCGATTCTGGAAGTCGCAGACTTCTCGAACTAGATGGTGACTCGGACCGAATTACCGAGTTGGCTGAGGAAGTCGCCGCAGATCATGCTCTCGTTGTGCGGGGAGCAGATGCACTTCATGAACTTCGTGAAAAAGCAGCGGTTCGACTCTCGGCCGCCGTGACTGAAGAACTTGCCGCGTTGGCCATGCCAGATGCGCAGCTGTTTGTGAAAGTCACCAAGAACGACGAGCTGGCCCTTCACGGTTTCGACACAGTGGAGTTATTGCTTCGACCACACCCCGGTTCTGAACCACGCCCCATCTCCAAGAGTGCTTCTGGTGGTGAGCTTTCCCGGATTATGCTGGCACTTGAAGTTGTAATTGCAGGGCAGGATTCTGTTCCCACTTACGTCTTCGACGAGGTGGACTCTGGTGTTGGTGGTGCGTCGGCAATTGAAATTGGTCGACGCCTTGCCCGCCTGGCAGAAAAGTCTCAGGTTATCGTCGTCACCCACCTTGCTCAAGTGGCAGCTTTTGCGAGTAATCATCTGCGTGTGGTCAAGGACACATCTGGTGAGGTAACCGTCAGTAGTGTGCAATCTCTGCGTGGCGCAGAGCGTGAAGCTGAAATGGCTCGATTACTTTCTGGTCTGCCTGATTCGGAAAATGCTTTGGCGCATGCCCGCGAGTTGATTCAGCTGGCCTCTTCCCGCTGATAAGCTCTAATTCCGTGGTGAATACTTCGGGATCAAACGTAACCAAGCATATTTTTGTCACCGGGGGCGTTGTCTCGTCACTCGGTAAAGGCCTGACGGCGGCTAGCCTCGGCAATCTTCTTACTGCACGCGGTCTTCGCGTTGTGATGCAGAAGCTTGACCCCTATCTCAACGTTGACCCCGGAACGATGAACCCATTCCAGCACGGTGAAGTATTCGTGACCGACGATGGTGCTGAGACTGACCTCGACATCGGACACTATGAGCGGTTCTTGGACATCAACCTGTCTCAGGCTGCCAACGTCACCACTGGCCAGATTTACTCTCAGGTCATCGCAAAAGAGCGTCGTGGTGAATATCTTGGTGACACTGTTCAGGTCATTCCTCACATCACCGACGAAATTAAGCGCCGTATGCGTCTCCAGGCTGAAGACATTCCTCAGCCTGATGTCATCATCACCGAAATTGGTGGAACAGTCGGTGACATCGAATCACAGCCTTTCATTGAATCTGCTCGTCAGGTTCGTCACGAACTCGGTCGCAAGAATGTGTTCTTCGTCCACGTTTCGCTGGTTCCCTTCATGGGGGCCTCAGGTGAGCAGAAGACTAAGCCCACTCAGCACTCTGTTGCGGCACTGCGCTCAATTGGTATTCAGCCCGATGCTCTCGTGCTTCGTTCGGACCGTCCCGTTACTGAAAGCAACAAGCGCAAAATTGCTCTGATGTGTGACGTGGATGAAGACGCGGTAGTCAACGCTATTGATGTTCCCAGCATCTATGACATCCCCACCATGCTTCACTCGCAGGGCCTCGACGCCTACATCGTTGAACAGCTGGGCCTTGATTGCACTGAGGTGGACTGGTCACACTGGGCTCCGCTCCTGGAGGCAGTACACGATCCTGCGCATGAAGTCACCATTGGTTTGGTTGGAAAGTACATTGACCTTCCAGATGCTTACCTGTCGGTATCTGAGGCACTTCGTGCCGGTGGCTTTGCTCACCGCGCCAAGGTGAACCTGCGTTGGATTCCTTCCGATGATTGTGAAACCCATGAGGGTGCAGCTGAGAACCTCTCTGACCTGGACGGTATCTGTGTTCCTGGTGGTTTCGGTATTCGCGGGATTGAGGGCAAGCTCGGTGCGCTGAAGTTTGCTCGTGAGAACGGCATTCCTACTTTGGGTCTGTGCCTGGGTCTGCAGTGCATGGTTATTGAATATGCACGCAACCTTGCAGGTCTTCCTGACGCGTCCTCGTCAGAGTTTGATCCTGAAACCAAGACCCCTGTGATTGCCACCATGGCGGAACAGGTCGACATCATTAACGATGGCGATATGGGTGGAACTATGCGTCTGGGTCTCTACAAGGCAGCTTTGGCTCCGGGCTCTTTGGCAGCACAGGTTTACGGTTTGGAGCTCATTGAAGAACGTCACCGTCACCGCTACGAAGTGAACAACACCTACCGCCAGCAGATTGCTGACGCTGGTCTGTCTTTCTCGGGCACTTCTCCTGATGGTCAGTTGGTGGAGTTTGTGGAGCTTCCTCGCGAGGTTCACCCCTACTACATTGCAACCCAGGCACACCCGGAACTGCGCTCACGCCCCAACAACGCTCACCCCTTGTTCTCCGGGCTGGTGGAAGCATCACTGGAGCGCCAGAAGGCAACCCGCCTGTTCGACATCGAAAAGGCTTAGTGTGTCCGGCACCAACGAGGAAGGTCTGGTCGACCAGCCTGCTGAGGTGACCATCACTGAGCGCGAGACGGTGTTCACTGGTCGTGTCTGGAACATTGAGCACGAACGTTTCGAGTACAACGGTCACGTCATTGCTCGAGATTATGTTGATCACACCGGAGCTGTTGCTGTACTCGCACTGGATGAAAATGATCGCTTCATTTCTATCCAGCAATACCGTCACCCCATTCGCGCCCGCGAATGGGAGATTCCGGCAGGATTGCTCGATATTGCCGGCGAGAGCGCGCTTCTTGCGGCTCAACGCGAACTAGCCGAAGAGGTAGACCTCCAAGCAGATTCGTGGTCAGTTCTCTCGGACTATTACACCTCACCAGGCGGTTCAAACGAGATCGTGCGCATTTTCCTGGCCCGTGACCTGCACAACACTCCTGTACCTTTCGAACGCAGTGAAGAAGAAGCAGACATGGAGTTGCGCTGGGTGAGTTTGGATGAGGCGCACGACGCAGTGTTGGCGGGAAATGTCAGCAACTCCATTTTCCAGATCGCTGTTCTCAACGCTTTTGCCTCTCGTGAACGTGGCTGGGACACCTTGCGTCCAGGAGATGCACCGTGGGCAATGCGTGAACACCGTGATGCGTTGGGCTCTGGAGCCCCCTGGCAGGCCTAGCCAGTTCGGTCACTATGAACCTGCAACGAGCTCGAGATAACTACCTGAGATACGTCGCCATTGAGCGTGGTCTGTCTCAGAACACTGTCTCTGCTTACACCCGCGACATTGACGCATATTTGGCGTGGCTGGGGGAGCGTGGAACTACAGAAGCTGAAGCAATCACGCTTCCTGATGTCAGCGCCTATGTTCAGTGGCTTGCAACAAGAGCCGAGAGTCCACTGACGAGCTCTAGTCAGTCGAGAACGCTGAGCTCAATCAAGGGCTTTCACAAATTCATGCTCGACGAGAACATCGTCGAGGTGAACGTCACCGCAGATGTGAACCCACCGAAGCTCCCCAAGAGACTGCCTAAAGCCATCACGGTTGAACAGATGTCAGCACTTATTGCTGCAGCAGATGGTGATGAAGAAGTTCGCGTGCGAGACAAGGCACTGTTGGAGCTGCTGTATGCAACCGGTGCACGTATCTCAGAAGCAGTTGGTCTCAACGTCGATGACGTCACCATGAGCGAGGGCATGATTCGCCTGCGGGGTAAGGGTGGTAAACAGCGCATCGTTCCGGTCGGTTCCTATGCGCAGGCTGCCCTGGACGCGTATTTAGTTCGGGTTAGACCAGTTTTTTCTGCTCGAGGTAAGTCCACCCCGGCGCTGTTTTTAGGGCCGAGAGGCGCGCGCGTGAGCCGCCAGATGGCCTGGCTCATCATTCGTGGGGCAGGGGAGCGTGCGCAGCTGGATGTTGAACTCTCGCCACACACGTTCAGGCACTCATTTGCCACGCATTTGTTGGCTGGTGGAGCTGATGTTCGAGTGGTGCAAGAACTACTTGGCCACGCCTCGGTGGCAACGACCCAGATCTATACCTTGGTGACCGCAGATACGCTGCGTGAGACCTACATCACAGCGCATCCCCGAGCGCAGAAGTAGACACAGAAATTCCGCCTCAGAACTAGCTAGAATGGGCATCACAGCAGTTCGGCAACGTTCGTTTCTGGTTGCTGAATTTTTGCTCAATCTCACAGTGGGGACACTCGAGTGGTTACGTACAAGAACGGCGTGAAAGTCGGCCCAACTGGACGTCCCTTGAAAGACTTCCCGGTCCCAGCTCCGTTGCCTTCGCACGGTCCTGCTCGCATCATCTCCATGTCCAACCAAAAGGGTGGCGTGGGCAAGACAACTACCAGCATCAATCTTGCTGCAGCACTGGCTGAATACGGCCGTAAGGTCTTGGCTGTGGACTTTGACCCTCAGGGTGCTCTTTCTGCAGGTTTGGGTATTCAGACCCACGACGTTCCCACCATCTACGACCTCATGCGTGGATCGGTCAAGGACACAAAGTCAGCTATTCAGCACTCCAAGGTTCCCAACCTCGATGTCATCCCAGCCAACATTGACCTGTCTGCAGCAGAAGTTCATCTCATCAACGAGGTCGCGCGTGAGCAGATTCTTGCTGGAGTTCTTCGTCAGGTGAAGAACGACTACGACGTCATCTTCATTGACTGCCAGCCTTCATTAGGTCTCCTTACGGTGAACTCCCTTACCGCAGCACACGGCGTCATCATTCCATTAGCTACCGAGTTCTTTGCCCTGCGTGGTGTTGCATTGCTCATTGAGACCATCGACAAGGTCAAGGAACGTCTCAACCCTGCTATCGAACTCGATGCGATCGTTCCCACGATGTATGACCCACGCACCCTGCACTCTCAGGAAGTCATGGAGCGCGTTGTAGAGACCTTTGGGGATAAGGTCACTGACACCGTCATTGGTCGCACCGTGAAGTTCCCAGACGCCTCTGTTGCCGGTGTTCCCATTACTGAGTTTGCGCCTGACCACGCTTCTGCGAAGGCATACCGCCAGCTGGCTCGTGAACTGATCGAACGCGGTGTCGTCGCTTAGCGAGCCCACCACTGACGCTGTCAACGCTCCTGAAGAGGTCGTTGACGGCGGTTTCCGTGTTGCCGTGGGCGAGTTTGAGGGTCCTTTCGATCTTCTTCTGAACCTCATCTCCAAGCACGAGCTCGATATCACCGAGATTTCTCTCAGTGTTGTCACCGATGAGTTCATTCAGTATCTCAAGACTCTTGATCTAGATAAAGAACTCGATGCTGCCACCGAATTCCTCGTCATCGCAGCTACCCTTCTCGACCTCAAGGTTGCGGGGCTCCTGCCTCAAGGTGAAGTCGTGGACGCTGAGGATGCTGCTCTGTTTGAAGCTCGTGATTTGCTCTTTGCTCGACTGTTGCAATACCGCGCATTCAAGGATGTGGCCAAGTGGTTCAGCGACAATATCGACGCTGAATCAACCCGTCACGTTCGCACCGTTCGCTTAGAAGACCGTTTCCGTAAGCAAGTTCCGGAACTGATCTGGAACACGAGTGTTGATGACTTCGCGGCGTTGGCCATGATGGCCATGGCGCCGCGTGAGATCCCCGTTGTGGGTCTTGACCACCTGCATGCACCACTGGTGAGCATTCGTGAACAGGCAGCTCAGGTGGTGACCAAACTCCGTGCGGGTAAACCCATGACTTTCCGCGAACTCGTGGCCGATGCTGCCGTTGCGGGAGTCATCGTGGCGCGCTTCCTTGCCGTGTTGGAGCTTTATCGCCACGCTGCGATTACTTTTGCCCAGGATGAACCCCTGGGTGACCTGACGATTGAATGGACCGCCACCAACTGGTCCGATGAGAACCTGGCTAACTTGGGGGCAGATTATGACCGCTAACGAAGAAACCACTCAAGTCACTGTTGATGATGTAGTTGAGGCAACCGTGGCAGAACACGTCCCCGTGGTGGATGTTGAACGTGCTATTGAAGCAATTCTCATGATTGCTGACGAACCACAGTCACTCGTCTCCATTGCCACCGCCATGAGTGTTCCGGTGAAGACCGTCAAGCAGGCAATTGACAACCTGGTCAATGACTATAACGGCGCTAACGGGGGAGTTGAGCGTGGTTTTGAACTGCGTGAAGTCGGTGGTGGTTGGCGTATTTATGTTCGTGAGACCTACGACCACGTCGTTGCAGACTTCGTTCTGACCCAAAACCCCACCAAGCTCTCACAAGCTGCTCTCGAGACCCTCGCAGTGATCGCCTACAAGCAGCCCATTAGCCGCGGCCAGATCGCTCAGATTCGTGCGGTGAACGTGGACTCGGTTGTGCGCACCCTGCTCAGCCGTGGATTGATCACGGAAGTATCCAGCGATGCTGAAACAGGTGCCATTCTCTATGGCACCAGCGATCTGCTCTTGCAGCAGTTGGGAATCAACTCACTCGATGAGCTTCCTTTGATTTCGCCACTTCTGCCAGATGGCCAGGAAGGCTTCGATGTCGACGCTTCGTAGTGGTGATCCACTTCCCGATGGTGTAAAGAACGCGGACCGTCCCCCTATTGAGGACTGGGATGCAGCAGCTGCACCACAGGGTATTCGCATTCAGAAAGTCATGGCCGCAGCTGGTGTGGCATCTCGTCGTGTGGCAGAGAACATGATTGCCCAGGGCCGTGTGGCCGTCAACGGGCAGTTGGTTTCTGAACCAGGGCTTCGTGTGGACCCAGAAGTCGACGAAGTGACCGTTGATGGTATTCCTGTCCAGGTAGACACTTCCAAGCGTTACCTCATACTCAATAAGCCTGTGGGTGTTGTCAGCTCTATGGCAGACGACCGTGGAAGACCAGACTTGTCGGACTTTACCCGCGACTATGAAGAGCGCCTGTTCTATGTGGGTCGCCTTGACCAAGACACCAGTGGTTTACTCATACTTACTAATGACGGAGACCTAGCCCATGTGCTGGCACACCCCTCTTTTGGTGTACAGAAAACGTATATTGCGAAAGTACGGGGCAAAGTCACTCCACAGACGCTCTCAAAGCTCACCAAGGGTTTTGACTTGAGTGACGGCTTCATTCAGGCAGATAAAGCACGACTGCTCTCTGCCTCAAACAATGGTGAATCTTCTCTGGTAGAAATCACCCTGCACTCAGGTCGTAACCGCATTGTTCGCCGCATGCTCAAAGAGGTCGGACACCCCGTTCTTGAGCTTGTCCGCCGCGCGTTTGGCCCCCTTAACCTGGGCACCTTGCCCGTTGGTCACATGCGAGACCTCACTAAAGTTGAACTCGGGGAAGTTCTCAAGCTTTCACGCTCAAACACACAAGAACTCCCGGCATTTACTGAAATAGATAACGACGACCTGGGCGAAGGAGAAGACAACTAATGTCAGATACCAACGCTGTGCGCCTGGACGCACAAGTACGCATCGTCGGAACAGGACTCCTCGGAGCAAGTATTGGTCTTGCACTGCGCTCGCAGGGTATTGATGTGGTGCTCGCGGACTCGTCACCCAGTTCTGTTCACCTCGCTTCAGATTTAGGTGCAGGACGTCCAGCTCACGCTGATGACCAGCCCAAGATCATCGTGGTCTGTGTGCCACCAGATGTGACCGCAGATGTCATCGAGGCGGAGCTCACGGCTTTCCCCGAGGCAGTTGTGACAGATGTGGCCAGCGTGAAGCTCAGCCCTCTGCGACAGCTCGAGGCTCGTGGTGTGGACATCACTCACTATGTGGGCGGTCACCCCCTGGCTGGCCGTGAACGCGGCGGAGCAATCTCTGCTCGTGGTGATCTGTTTATTGGTCGACCCTGGGTGGTCTGCCGCGATGAAGACACCCCAGCGTGGGCATTAGCTCTGGTCGAAGACCTCGTGCTTGACCTGGGGGCTGTGCCCATCGAGATGACTCCTGAAGCACACGATGAAGCTGTAGGTCTTGTTTCTCACGTTCCACAGATTGTCTCCAGCCTGATGGCGAAGCAGCTTGAGGGTGCTTCTGACGAGGCAGTACGCCTTGCAGGTCAGGGTGTTCGTGACGTGACACGCATTGCGGCTAGTTCACCTGAGCTGTGGATACAGATTTTGGGTGCCAATAAGGACTCCATCGTCGGAGTGCTCGAGAACCTTCAGAAGGATCTCCAGAGCGTGACAGATGCCCTGCGTGATGTGAATGCACAAGGGGCACGCAAAGTTATTGCGGAAGAAATGGCTGCCGGTAATGCCGGTGTTGCGCGTCTTCCTGGAAAGCACGGACAAAACCGACGCTTTGCTCAGATTGTTGTTCTCATCGATGACCGCCCCGGACAGTTGGCACAGCTGTTGACCGAACTGGGTGAACTCAACATCAACCTTGAAGACCTCCGTCTTGAGCACGCTGAAGGTGCCCAGATGGGTATGGTCGAGTTCTCGGTTATCCCTGAAGTGCGCGAGACACTCGTGACTGAACTTGAAAAGCGAAACTGGAGAGTGGCCTAATGAGCACCCCCATTGTTGTGGCCATTGATGGCCCCGCAGGAAGCGGAAAGTCTTCTGTGTCAAAAGCGGCAGCCAGAAAGTTGGGCTTTGCCTACCTCGACACCGGTGCCGCCTATCGCGCTGTGGCATGGCATGTTCTCAATGAAGCCGTCGATCCTGCAGATGAAGCCGCCGTCATCGAATCTCTTGAAGAATTCGGCTACGACATCGGCACAGATCCAGATAACTACTACGTCAAGGTCAATGAGGAAGACATCACTGATGCCATTCGTGAAGTGCGCATCACCGACGTGGTGAGCAAAGTTGCCAAGGTGCCCGTTGTCCGCCAGTACTTGGGTGACCTCTTCCGTCACATCATGTCCAGCACCGACAAGCCAGGGATCATTGCCGAAGGTCGTGACATCACGACCGTTGTTGCACCTGATGCTCCGGCAAGAATCCTTCTCACTGCCAGTGAAGAAGCTAGAATGGCAAGGCGGTCTGCGGAACTTCCACAGCAATCGCAAGATCAAACGGCGTCTGCACTGCGTGCCAGAGATGCAGCCGACTCGCGTGTATCTGACTTCATGACTGCCGCCGATGGCGTTGTGACCGTCGATTCGACTGACTTTACCTATGAGCAGACGATTGATGCGGTAGTTGAGGTCATTCGTTCACGCACGTCGTAAGCCGTGCGAAGGAGAAAATCATGGCTGACAACAAGCCCACCGACGAAGAATTCTTCGACGACGAATTAGAGCAAGATGGACTTTCCGAGCGTCTGGATGACCTCGATGAAGAACTAGCCATTGCCCGCGCTGCATCGCTGCGCGCAGGCTTGGATGAGTATGACCTCGACGAGGAAGACTTTGAGCTCCTCGATACAGTTACTGAAGACCCCAACCAGATCACATACCTCCCCGCACTTCCCGTGTTGGCAGTCGTGGGACGCCCAAACGTGGGTAAGTCTGCTCTGGTCAACCGCATTATCGGTCGCCGTGAAGCTGTGGTGGAAGACACCCCTGGTGTGACCCGTGACCGCGTCAACTACAAGGCCGAGTGGATGGAACGCCAGTTCACTCTGGTAGACACTGGTGGGTGGGAACCCGATGCCAAGGGAATCAACGCTTCTGTTGCTGCGCAGGCAGAGGTTGCTATCGACCTCGCTGATGCGGTTCTTTTCGTTGTCGATGGCAATGTTGGAGCTACCGCAACCGATGAGCACGTTGTAAAGCTTCTGCGTAAGACCAAGAAGCCTGTCTACTTGCTTGCCAACAAGGTTGATGACGCTCGCCAAGAGCCCAACATTGCCACACTGTGGTCGCTGGGTCTGGGGGAGCCTTACCCTGTCTCGGCACTTCACGGACGTGGTGTTGCTGACCTTCTCGACATTGTTGTTCCCGCTCTTCCGGCAGAGTCTGCAGTGGCCAAGCAGGAAGTGGGCGGTCCACGTCGCGTAGCTATCCTGGGGCGACCCAACGTGGGTAAGTCTTCTCTGCTCAACAAAGCAGCTGGTGAAGAACGCGTTGTTGTCAACGATCTCGCTGGCACCACTCGTGACCCGGTAGATGAACAGGTCGAGATTGCAGGTAAGGTCTGGCGCTTCGTCGACACTGCCGGTATTCGTCGCCGTGTTCACCTGCAGCAGGGTGCTGACTTCTATGCCACCTTGCGCACCAGCGCTGCTCTGGAGAAGGCAGAAGTTGCTGTTGTCATGATTGACGTCACTGAACCCATCTCTGAGCAGGATGTGCGCATCATCGATTTGGTTCTGGAGTCTGGTCGCGCACTGGTGCTTGCGTTCAACAAGTGGGACATGCTCGACGACGATCGTCGTCGCTACCTGGAGCGTGAAATCGAACAGGACCTCGCACACGTTGCCTGGGCTCCCCGTGTGAACATCTCAGCTCGCACCGGTCGTCACATGGAGAAGCTTGTTCCCGCCCTCGAGCGTGCTCTTGAGTCATGGGATACCCGCATTCCGACAGGTAAGTTCAATGCCTTCCTGGCCGAGCTCACGGCAGCACACCCACACCCGCTCCGTGGTGGAAAGCAGCCACGTATTCTCTTCGGAACACAGTCTTCGACTCGTCCGCCCACCTTCGTGCTGTTTACTACTGGTTTCTTGGATCCCGGTTACCGTCGCTACATTCAGCGTCGTCTGCGTGAGATTTACGGTTTCGAAGGATCACCCATCAACGTCAACATGCGTGTGCGCGAAAAGCGCAAGCGCTAACCTTCAGACATGGGAAACATCCCGCCCCAACTGCCACCCCCGCACCTGCGGGACCCTGGTGATGCGTGGGCTGTGGGGCCGGATGGAACTAAGTACTGGGGCGCATTTGGTGCTGCAGGTCTTTTGGTCTGGCACAGAACCGCAGGAATCCTGCTTCAGCACCGTGCTGAATGGTCACACCATGGTGGGACCTGGGGCATTCCTGGTGGTGCAATCCGCCAAGGTGAAGATGCGATCTCGGGTGCACTGCGTGAAGCTCATGAAGAAGCAGGAGTTCCTGCCGAACTCGTAACGGTGCTCTTTACAGACGTATTTGATCTGGACTTCTGGAGCTACACCACCGTTGTTGTGGAATCCTCTGAAGTCTTTGAACCTGTGATGGGGGATAGTGAGAGCGAGGCTCTAGCCTGGATCGCACTGGATTTGGTTGATTCCTTTGACCTTCACCCAGGCTTTGCAAAATCCTGGCCAGCTCTCAAGCTCAAGCTTGAAGACCAGACTTCGCTTTAGAGTTGAATCATGGCAAGTATTCGTGGGTTCGACAGAGTCGTGAACTTCTCCGATGCTGTGGTGGCTATTGCAATCACCATCTTGGTACTTCCACTCGTGGACGAAGCCAGCAATATTGGTCACGGAAACGTGAACGAGTTCCTCATGGGAATTGGTCCTCAGATCTATGTTTTCGTTCTGAGTTTTGCCGTCATCGCCTACTACTGGTTTTTGCATCACACCTTCTTTGAACAGTTGCAGCAGATTGATCGACGTGTGATGCTGCTCAATACTCTGTGGCTATTTGGCATTGTGTTCATCCCGTTCCCCACAGCACTGATTGTGGACTCTAACGGTCCAGCAGGTTGGGCAACCTTCATCTATATGAGCAGCATGCTCTATCTCGCGATAATTCAACTGGCCATGAAGATGTATGTGAACAAACACAAAAATCTGCTGACATCAGGATTTGTTTCTGTCCGCGGCTATGTTGGATCGCAAATCATCGTTGGTCTCCTCGTCCTGGCGCTCATCATTGCTGCAGTGTTCCCCAACATCGGCTTGTGGGCTCTCTTGTTGCTCTGGACTACACCATTGTTTGTGAAGCCCGTGAAAAAGCTTCAGCGAACCAGTTAGAACGTTCACAAGCACTGTTTCATAACCGATAAGATGAGTAGGTTGTCTTCGGGAGAAATCATGAAGATTACGGGCTGTGGCGCAGCTTGGTAGCGCACTTGACTGGGGGTCAAGGGGTCGCAGGTTCAAATCCTGTCAGCCCGACAATAAAAATGGTCACCCGAAACGGTGACCATTTTTAGTAACTTGAGGCATGCTTTAGATCCAAATTTGAACAAGTAAGCGTGATAATTTGTAGTTGTTTCTCTTCAAGATGAGATTAACGAATCAGATAAGGGACTCTTTTGAAAAAATTCAAGTTCAAAACACAGAACATTGCTGCTATGGCTGCGGCAACAATGTTCTGTTTGATGACTGTTTTTTCCTCACCAGCGTCTGCAAGTACATCAGTTGGCTACGATTTTGATTCTGCAGGAGACCTTTCTAACGGCTTTAACAGCTATACATCTTCAGGTACGGTCGTGCAGTCTGCAACCGGCGGAATTAATAACTCTGGTGCAATAAATGTTTCCTCACTCAGTGCAAATGCTGTTTTTGCCTCTAAAGCGAGCTACAGTCTTGGTCCGGTTGGAAGCACCTACACTTTCTCATCATTCATGCAAAGCGTTGGAAATAGCGGCTACAGCGGTATGGGGTTCACATCTTTGAGCCCCTCTTCGTCAAATGCAAGCGGCACGCCATATCGACCAACAGACGCACTCGGAATTTCCGTTCACGGTGGGGGATTTGTTTTTCACAACGAAGGAACTAATTATTCGGGAAGTTGGGGCACTTCCAATTCTGGAATCGTAACTGTGAAACAGTCGACTATTTCTGATTTGCTCAACAGTGGATCTCCCACGGATAAGTGGTACAAAGTAGTCCTCATCATTACCCGAGATTCACTAACCACTTTCGATATGCGAGTTGAAGTCTGGTCGAGCTATGCGAACGGAACATTAATTCGTCCTTTGGAAGCGGATGCAATTTTCGAAAAGCAAAACCTTACTAATTCCACTCTCAGCTCTGCAGCCTCAATAAACACGTACCTCAATTTTTCTGGAACTCGCGTTTACTATTTTGATAACTACCAAGTTTCTTTAGCCGGGGGTTCGAGTGTCATCCAGGCAGGTACTCCAGTTGTGCTCACCACTCAAGCAGTTGACTCCAGCAATGTAGTTACTTTTGATGGTGCAGTGACTGCCACAGGAGGCTCTGCTGTAATTGAGAGAGGTTTCGTTTATGGAACCAGTCCCAACCCGACAATTAACGACAATAAAGTTCCTGTCGGTTCAGGAGTTGGTTCTTTTCAAGGCCTAACCTCGACCCTTCCCAACGGGACTTACTATTTTCGGGCTTACGCGACAAATTCCACTGGAACAAGCTACGGGGTAGAAGAGCAGAAAGTTCTAACCGCGTCGGTCTCTATTCCTCAATCACCAGCTCCGACTCCTTCAAATTCATCAATTCATGCCTCACCAGCAGCCGCACAAACAGCTCTGGCGGATACAGGCCAACCAACAGGTTTATCTCTGATTTGGGCGCTTGGAATTGTTGCACTTGGTGCTTTATTCATGAGAGTTTCTTCATCAATGAATTCTCGAATCAAGGCAAATAATCAATAACTGCCCTGAAATTTTCTTGTTCGCGATTAATCTTCATTATTGGAGATTGGTGTACTCGAAAATTTGAAATGAATTTTTGATTCACAATGAATCCAACGTTCTGACTTTTGTTTCTTGAACCAATACAGCCAAAGGTAAATTCTTCATATGGCGGATACGAAACGCAGATTCGTTGATCTGACACCGCTGAAGACTTCTCCAGCATTTGCCAGGCTCTGGTTTGGTCACATGTTCTACGGCATTGGTGCTCAGATGACCATCATGGCCGTAGGTCTTCAAATCTTTGCGATTACGCACAACACTTTTATGGTTGGCCTTGTTGGTGGTGTCGCTCTCGTGCCCATGCTTTTTGCTGGACCTTGGGGCGGCATGATGGCCGACAGTATGGACCGACGTTCTGTCATCCTGGGCGCCATCACGGTGACCTGGATCTCTACCTTGGGCCTTGTTGCGTTAGCAATCACTGATGTGGCGCTACAAGGGAGCGGTCAACATGTGGTGATCTGGCCGTTCTACGTATTCACCACAATCAGTGCCATGGCTTACACCATCGCGGGTGCTGCTCGGATGGCTGTTTATCCTCGACTTCTTGATCGTGAAGATGTGCCCAAAGCGAATGCGCTCTCAGGCATCTCTATGGGCATCCAATACACCGTTGGACCCGCGTTGGCAGGAATCTTGGTTGCCACAGTTGGTTTCTCCACCACCTTCATCGTGGACATGGTCTTGGCACTGGCTGGTTTCTTTGGTGTGATCACCTTGCCCAAGATTCCACCTCTCAATGATGCTGTTGCTAAAGGGTGGGAAGGTATCAAGGAAGGTCTGGCTTTCCTTCGTTCCGCTCCGAATATTCGGACCAGCTTTCTCTTTGACATCATTGCAATGAGCTTGGGGCGCCCTTATGCCGTTCTTCCTGCCGTGGCAGCCACGGTCATTGGAGGGGGACCAACGACTGTGGGTATCCTCACTGCCGCTGCAGCAGTGGGTACCTTTTCCACTAGTTTGCTCAGTGGGCCCGTAGCCAGAATCAACCACTTTGGTCTTGCGATTGGCCGTGCCATAACTGTTTATGGAGTGTTTATTGCTCTCTTTGGTGTGGTGATTCTTGCCGGAATGTTGGGTGCCTATGGTCGCGTTGGGTCGACGTGGTCAGAAGTGAGCATTCTTGGTCTTGCATTGGCTGCGTTTTGCTTTGTAGGCATGGGTGCTTCGGATGAAGTATCTGCCATCTTCCGCTCGACGATTCTCATGACAGCAGCGCCAGATGAAATGCGTGGTCGTTTACAGGGTGTGTTCTTCTCTCTGGTTGCTGGAGCACCACGCCTGGGGGATTTATTCACGGGCATTCTTGCCGTCTCGGTTGCGCTGTGGGCTCCGGCACTTTTTGGTGGGCTGTGCATCATTGTGTTGATTACTGTCTTACTCAGAACAAACAAGAAATTTAGAAACTATGACAACCGGACCCCTGAGCTCTAGGCAACTTGCGAACATGCAGCGTCTGTTCGCAACCCCCTTTGCTGAAATCTATCCTTTGTATGTCACCAAGGTTCAGAGAAAGAATCGCTCTGAAGCCGAGCTTCGAACAGTGTTGTCCTGGCTCACTCAACTTGATGGAACTCAACTCGATTCGGCGTTAGCTTCAGGGGAGAGCCTCCAAGAGTTCTTTGCTCACGTTCAGGTCCACCCCAACGTTGTGCTCATTACCGGCAGTGTCTGCGGGGTGAAAGTGCAGGAAGTGGAAGACCCCCTCATGCGTAATATTCGCTACATGGACAAGTTGGTAGACGAATTATCGCAAGGCAAAGACATCGAAAAAATTCTTCGATAACGCCTGTTTTTTCTGGGGACAGAACATGCTGTGCCTCTGTGGTTTTGTTCAAGAACGGCTTAGTCTGAAAGAACAGAATTAGACAGATAGTTCATCTGCATTCTGCTGTGTTGAACAAGGAGTAATTCTCATGGCCGTTGACCTCATTATCAAGGCGTCTTCCATCATCACGATGGACCCTGCTCATCCCCGAGCTGAGGCAGTTGCAGTAGATTCTGCAGCAGGAACAATTGCGGCTGTTGGTAGCTTTGCTGAAGTCCATGCTGCTCACGCGGGTGTTGCAGTCAATGACTTGGGTGACACTGTCTTAATGCCAGGTCTGATTGACCCACACAGTCACCCCGCGCTCAGTGGTCTCTCAACCCAGTCTCCTGCTTACTGGATTGCTCCCTACGTCGGATTCCCCACCTATGCAGATGTCACTGCCTACTTCCAAAAGCTTGAAAAAGAAACACCTGCAGGTGTTCCGTTGATGTTCAACGGACTTGACCGTATCCTCCATGGAGCACCCGAACTCACCAACCTTGACCTGGACGTTTTCTTCCCAGACCGCCCTGTCGTGGTTATGGACAACTCCGGTCACGTGGCCTATTTCAACACTGCCAACATCAAAGCGCTTGGTTGGATTGATGGCAAGCCACCTGCCGATCCTGTTGGTGCGAGCTTCGGTCGAAATGCTGATGGCACTTCTAACGGTCGTGCATACGAAGTTGCTGCTTTGTTTATTGCTGGAGCGCCCGTTCTTGCCGCGTTGGCACAACACCCACTCAAGCCAGTGGCCGAGTGGTACAAGTTGATGGCATCTAACGGCATTACTGCCACCTCAGAGCACACCTATCAAGGCAACCAGCTCAAGGCATATATTGCCATGGCTATGGCTCCGGACAGCCCTCTGCGTATCTCTCTGTACCACATGAGCATCGAGGCTGATTGTGATCAGCCCGTACAAACCCCTATCGCTCCCAACAAGCTGAAGAAGCAGGGCATCAAGCTCTGGGCAGATGGCTCACCTTGGGTTGGAACTATTGCAGCTTCGTTCCCTTATCTCGACAACGACACCACTCGTAATGCCGCGATCAAGATTGGTCCCGGTGGCGAGGGTGAGATGAATTACACCCGCGCTCAGCTGGATGCCATCTTGGACAAGCTCACCCCCAGCGGCTACCAGATGGCATTCCACTGCAACGGCGATGTGGGTATGGATGTTGTGCTGGATGCATACGAACACGCACTGAGCAAGCACAATTTACTGGGAACCGACCACCGCTGGCGTATTGAGCACATGGGCGCCTGCCGTGCAGATCAGTTCGAGCGTGCAGCTCGTCTGGGAGTCGGCTTGTCCATGAGCCCGTTCCAATTCATCTACTGGGGCGACAAGCTAGATGGAGAAATGTTCCCCACCGAAATTGGCTCTCAGTGGCAGCGCGTGGGAGACGCATTCCGTACCGGTGCGGTGGTGTCATTCCACAACGATGGTTCAGTTAGCCCTCCCATCCCGCTTCTGAACTGGCAGTCCACAACTACTCGTCAAACTGCGTCGGGTCAGGTTCACGGGGCTAACCAAGCAATTAGCCTGGATGACGCCATCAAGGCACACACCGTGAATGCTGCACACATGCTCCACCGTGATGACGAGATTGGTTCAATTGAAGTGGGCAAGCTTGCTGACTTCTGCGAATTATCCTCTGACCCTTACCTTGCTGACCTTCACAAGCTCACTGAACAGGTCAAGGTTCTGGGTACCTGGGTTGGTGGCAAGAAGATCAACCTAGATAACTTCATGGCGCAGATTGAGGCGATGGACCCCACGGAGCACAAGGACCTACCCAATCACGTTCACTCCAGCAAGAAGTGCTGCTAGTTAGCGCCTCTGGCAACGCCAAAGATGTCAACAACAACTAACAACCCAACAAAATCCGGTATGGGCAAGGTCACTCTTGCTCTGATCTACTTGGGTCTGTTGGCATCCATTCAGGGAGCCGACCCCAACATCGCATCAACTGCTCTCCTTTCTGCAGGTAAAGACCTGCAGTTTGGTGGACTTGATGCGCTAGCCGCCTCTGTGAGCACGTTGTCCCTGGCGGCCACCGTAATCACAACGGGCATGCTCGCTGATCGCATGGGGCGTAAGAAAATCATTTTCTTATCCTTATTGCTGGCTGTTGTTGGTGACGGATTAGTGTCAATCAGCCAAGACCCTCAGATGTTTATTGTCGGTCGAGGAGTCGCTGGTGTGGCAATGGGTGGCATCTATGGAGCTTCCTTCGCATATGTGAAATATTTTTCTGATCTCACTAACCGAGGGCTTTCCTCCGCACTGGGAATTTTTTCTGCCTCTATCGGTCTTTTCTCGCTCCTCATCACCTTTGCGGGATCTGCACTTGTGGGCGTCGGCTGGCGAGAAGCATTCCTGGTGATTCCGGCGTTGAGCCTGATCTCACTGCTCCTTGGCATCTTTGTCCTCCCCAAGGATCCCCAGCGAGTAAAGAGTGACGAGCCGTGGGACGCTCTCGGTCAGCTCATCCTTGGTTTGGCTGTCGTGTTCACGCTTTATGGAATTTCACATGCAGCTAACGGGCTTACCTCAATCTTGACTATCGGTCCTGTTGTTGCCGGTGTCGTCCTCTTTGTGTTGTTTTACTTCCGGGAACGTTCTGCGCCAGAAAAGAGATTCTTCCCTATTGCATTGCTGAAACAACCGCTTTTCCTTGCGGCAATTGGGGCGGGGTTCCTCTACAACTTCTCAACCGGGTTTGGATTGCTGTCATTTAGCAACTTGTTCCAGTATCAGTTAGACCTCAAGGGCCTTCACCTTTCCCTATCGCAGCTTCCTTATCTTCTGGGAGTTATTCCCACCGCACTTCTCGTGGGGGCACTTGTCAGTAGAAGAGTGATCACTCGACAAATGTCTACCCTCATCGGCGCATTTATTGCTGCTGCCGGCGGTGTGATGTTTGCTCTCACAGCATTGTCTTCACCCAAGACGGTGATGGAGTACCTTCCTGCATTGATCGTTCTGGGTATCGGTGCTGCTGTTCCCTCCATTGCTTACGGCAGCATGATTCTTGAAGTAGCAGATCCCCAGCATTATGGGGTTGTGTCTTCTTCCCGAAGCACCATCGGTCAGTTCTGGTATTCACTTGGGCTTGCGTCGTCGGCTGTCGTTATTGACAGCATTGCTCGGGCACATGTGCTTGCCAAATTGGGCAGCACGGGCGAACAGCAAATTGATGCGTGGTCGGCATCAGGAGCCAAGCCCACAGACTCTTCTGTTTTCCCCACAGCCATAGAAGGGTTTGTCCAAGGCTTTGCTGTCTTGATGATTGCTTATGCCATTTCAATGGTGGTTGTGGGCTTCATTGTTTTCTTCCTGGGCAACAAGGCTGACAAGAAAATAGCTGAATCCACCAAGGCGTAACAAAACAAGGTCAATTGTTGAATTTCGTGGCCTCTGGTTCTCCAGAGGCCACGTTTTTATTGAGTTGTGGACGTAACAATTCAGTTATTGCTGTCATATTTGTTCGCAATAGGTCATAAAGCGACGTAACAATTCAGTTTTCATTACCGTTACAGACACCAGAAGAAAACTTCTGGAATTCTTCACGACTCACGAGGTAACGAACAATGTCTGTACTGAATGAAGTTCTCGCAGCCAACGAAGCTTATGCTGCCGATTTTGGCGCAAAGGGCGAACTGGCCCTTCCCCCCGCACGTGGCTTCGCCATCTTGACCTGCATGGATGCACGTCTCGATCCAGCGAAGTATGCAGGCCTCAGCGAAGGTGACGCACACGTTATTCGTAACGCGGGTGGCCGCGCATCAGATGATGCCATTCGATCGCTGGTGATCTCCTACAAGCTCTTGGGAACCAAGGAATGGTTCGTCATTCACCACTCCGATTGTGGAATGGAATTCTTCACGGACGAGGTCATTCGTGGTCTTCTTGCGAACAGCCTGGAAACTGCAGCTCTTGGTGCAGAGGGTTTCTATGACGTAGGAACTGGTCCTGGTTCTGCCGAAGCGAAGTACATTGACTGGCTGACTATCTCAGACCAGGCACAGTCTGTGACTGAGGATGTCGCACGAATTAAGGCACACCCTCTCGTTCCTGCAGGTATTCCTGTGTATGGCTACATCTATGACGTGGCCACTGGTCGCCTCATTGAAGTTCCTGACGCTACTGCTGCTGGAAAGGCCTAATCCGGTCTCTTATTGAAATGAAAGCAACCGCTCTTCAGCTGTGGAGAGCGGTTGTTTATTTCTGCTTAGGCCAGTCTTCCGAGCCAGAGGGCTAGTGTGGAGAAGTGATCTCACGCTTGATAACCATTTCTCGACCTGTGCTGTGGGTCAACACGATTGGCACCACCGTCGTTGCAATGTGGTTGACGGGGCAGCTCTGGACGTGGGACATCATCTGGCTTTTGTTGTGGGTTACCTTCCCCTTCAATCTTCTGATCTATGGCATCAACGACATCTTTGATCAGGAAACCGACAACATCAATATCCGCAAAGGCGGTTTTGGCGGGGCAAAGATTTACCCCCGAGAAGTTCCGTGGATTTTCTGGACAGTTTTTGCAACAAATATCCCGTTCCTGATTTTCTTCGGCCTCAATTATTCACTTGCTGCCAATGCGTGGATTTGGGCCTACACACTCTTTTTCTATTTCTATTCATCACCACCGCTGAGGTTCAAGGCAAAGCCTTTTCTCGATTCGCTCAGTAACGCTGACTATGCCTTCCCTCTCGCGTTCGTTCCCCTCGCGCTGGGATATGAACCCCTCTGGTTTGCCGTCATTGGTCTGATGGCGTGGAGTCTGGCAAAGCACACCTATGACGCAATTCAGGACATCGAAGAGGATTCTTCTGTCGGAATCACGACCACGGCTGTGTATCTTGGGGCTCGAGGCTCGTTAATCTGGGTGTCCTTCTGGTGGGCCGTTTCCTCTGTCTTGTTTTGGTTCATCAACATTCCAGTTGCTCTTGCAAATACTGCTTATGCCGCGTGGCTCGTGTGGCTCATTCGGCAGGATGCAACTCCTGAGAATGCCAAGCGTGTCTACAAATACTCTGTTGCTTATCCCTATGTCGTAGGTGCAGTGGCGGGAATTCAACTCGTCATTGCCCTTTTCTTTGGTTTCTTTCAGGTATGAGCCGCATCGTCATTGTCGGAGCCGGACTCGGTGGCCTGACCGCTGCTGCTTTGCTATCACAAGCAGGACATAGCGTCACCGTTCTTGAACAACACAGTTGGATTGGGGGCAAGTCCCGACGGATCGAGTTAGCGGGTCAACGTATTGACACAGGGCCTTCACTCGTGACTTTCCCCGGAGTTCTTCAGGAACTCTATAAGCGGTATGACCTACTCGGTGAGCAATCCTCTAGCGCTATTTCTGCTTCGGAGATGATGAACCTCAGGCTTGAAAGATTGCCTGAAGTGGGGACGTATTTTTTTCAAAATCAGGTTGTCAACCTCCCGGTCCAGGAGAACCATCCCTGGTTCGAAGCATGGAAGAAATTTGAAGAAATTCATGGACATCTCAGCCCTGAAATGGTCACTCTGCTGACCACAGATCCACTTTCCCCGAAAACGGTGGGGCCGGTGACCGCGATCTCTAAAAATTACGGAACCGCACTGTCTACTCGTGCTTACCTCAACACCCTGGACTGGATGCCGGATGGCCTGAAAGAGGTCATCGCTATTCACACCTTGAACGCGGGTATTTCCCCCGAACGTACCCTCGCCCTCTATGCAACTATGCCCGCCGTCATGGCTCAGGAAGGCATCTTTGTTCCTGAGGGTGGTGTGTATGAAATTGCTCTAGGTCTGCACCGTTTAGCCGCTGAAGCTGGGGCAACATTTCTGCTCAATCAAGAGGTTGTGTCTATTTCACGTCAAGGAGTTACTACAAGTGATTCGTTCTATCCCGCAGATCGGGTGATCGCAGCTGTTGATACCGAAGTAGTCAATCGTCTCCTGGGCAAAAAGAAGAAGAAACCTCGACGTGTGTCCTGTTCAGGTGTTGCACTGTTT
>JBEBAV010000100.1:0-4070 GCA_041158725.1 Actinomycetota bacterium | reverse complement strand
TGAGCATGACGTTTGCGCCAAGGATGGGTGCAAGGCGACCTGCAACCTCACTCATTGGAGCAAGGAGAGGAAGCTGACGGGTGGGCAGCTGAACAGTCTCGTAGGCAATACCGGTGACCTTAGCGTCCACGAGAGCTTTGGTCAGCTCTGGCTCAGCTGCGAGGTGGAGGTAGGTGAAAAGGACGAGTCCCTCACGGAAGTACTTGTATTCGCTCGCAATAGGCTCTTTCACCTTGAGGAGAACATCTGCAGCAGCCCACGTTTCTTCAGCAGTGGCAACAATCTGTGCACCTGCAGCCTTGTATGCCTCGTCAGTAATGGATGAACCAAGACCTGCGCCAGCTTGAACAAGAACTTCGTGCCCGTTGCCAACAAGTTCGTGAACGCCTGCGGGGGTAATAGCAACGCGGAACTCGTTGTTTTTGATTTCTGTGGGGACTGCGACCTTCATGGGATCTCCTATTTCGAGCTCACTCCTCTTTGGGTGAGTACCCTTCCACTTTATCGAGGAATCTAACGGATTCGGAAGTATTTTTGTATTTTTGATACGGATTTCGTAAATTCTGTGAAAAAAAGTGCGGAATACATCTTGAATAATTCGTTCAGAGTTCGCTGGGTGTTCGGCAATCTCACTCCATGAATTGCCCCAATTCGACCAGTTCGCTCTCGGGTGATAATGTTGACCTTCGGTTCGGAACACAATTTCGAACCAACTGCACCTCTAGCTCAATTGGCAGAGCAACTGACTCTTAATCAGTGGGTTCCGGGTTCAAGTCCCGGGGGGTGCACAAACATTTAGACCACCTCTCGCCAGGTGGTCTTTTTGTTTGCCTGGTTATTGTGTATCGCGGTTGGCACGCAGACTTAACAGCCCCGCACACCACAGCGGAACCACTGCAAACAGTGCGACACAAACCATCGCTATCGCGATGCTGTTTTGTTCGTGGTTGAATGCTGCACCTTGGATCAACGGAGTCAATGCAATGGTGAAAGGGAAAGTGCCATAGAGCAGCACTCCCTGGAGCCAGAAACCACGAGGTTTAGCTTCAGCAATTTTTGCCAATGCTTTCTTCGTGTTCAACAACGCTTGCACGACAAGAAGGAATGCCAAGGTCTCGAAGAACCAACCGAAGAAGTTGTGGAGAGGAATACCGAAGTAGTCGCCTCCGTCTCGCCAAATCCACTGCTGAAGAACCGTTGCATGCCACGGGTCGCTGGCCAAATCAAGCAAAGTCATGCCAAATGCTGCCATTGCGGATACTCCGACCAAGAGCCAGCCCCTGGCAGCAGTTCTGAGAACTCCACCAATTGAACGAGCCAGCATCAACGAGGCATAGGCCATAGCGAAGTACTGGAGCTGAATGAGCGGAGGAACGCCAAGAAGGAGTGGGCCTAGAGGGCCATCGGGGTAGTAATAATTGCCAAACACTAGTCCTGTGGCGACACCAAGAGCTTCACCAGTGAAGCTAATGAAAACTACAGCAAGGAACGAAAGCCAGGCGGTTCTTGCTCCAGCCCAGCGAATGAAATGCCACATCGAGAAGATAACGGGCATCAAGCCGATGACGAGAGTAAAGCTCCCTGGAGTCCCGGCGGGAGTGAACGCGGCAAGGAATGACAGCGCAAGCAAAGTCCACAGCCCCGTGGATCTTTTTGAAGCAATACCTACAGATTCGACCATGGCTCCAGCTCCTATGCGGGAATATATGGTTTCACTGTAGCCGAGGAGGACCGGCGAGCGCGTTGCACTGAGATAATTGACCCATGGCTTCCCCCACAAACACTGCCCCTAACGGGATTGTGTTGATTGATAAGCCACAAGGCTTCACGAGTCATGATGCTGTTGCACGAATTCGCCGTCTCGCTGGTACTCGCAAAGTTGGCCATGCCGGGACGTTAGACCCGATGGCAACCGGTTTACTCATTCTGGGTTTAGGGCCATCGACTCGTTTGCTCACCTTCATTGTGGGTTTGAGTAAGGAATACATCGCGACAATCCGTCTGGGTTCCTCCAGCAGTACAGATGATGCTGAAGGAGACCTGTTGGGGTTTGCTCCACAAGCCCAGCTTGATCGTGTCACCGATGAACTCATTGCTGAGGGAATCATTCCGCTCACGGGAGAAATTCAGCAGGTTCCCAGCACAGTCAGCGCTATCAAAGTTGATGGCAAAAGGGCATATGACTTAGCTCGTGCTGGTCAAGAGGTTCACCTCAAAGCCCGGGCAGTGACCGTATATGCCTTTGACATCGAAAGCATCACTCGTGGTGTCGATGAGGACGGTCACGGCTACATCGACGTTGAAGTCAGGGTGGAATGCTCCTCTGGCACCTACATTCGTGCCTTAGCTCGTGATCTCGGATTCAAGCTGGGAGTGGGGGGTCACCTCACCTCATTGCGCAGAACACGTATCGGCCAATTCCATGTCACTGACGCACATGATCTGGACAAACTCGAGAGTGCCCCTGAACTCATGAGCCCGGCATCTGTTGCCCGCGATATCTTTCCAGCGGTTGATCTCAACGAAACGCAGGCGCTGGAGCTCTCGCAAGGAAAGCGAGTAGTTCTGGAGGGCTATCCAGATAGCAAGGATCCCGTCGCAGCTATCGGTCCGGGGGATAGGCTGGTGGGACTGGTTACGGTGAAGAAAAACCATACTCGCGTTGTGGTGAATTTCCCCACAGAAATCGAAGGTTCCCGACTCTTATGATCGATTGGTTCACTGCCCTGCAAATCGGCGTTGCCGTGACTGGTGGCATTTTGGCGGTTGTGCTGGGTTTGATGGGTCGCCGTCCCAGTGACCTCACGATGGCTTTTGCTGGTGTCGTTGCTCTGCTGTTGATTGTGCAACTAGCCGTGGCTATCGCCGGACCATTGGCTGGTAATCGACCTACCGGAAGCTTGCTCGAGTTTTACATCTACCTGATCAGTGCCATCTTCCTGCCTGTGGGTGCCGGATTCTGGGCACTGATTGACCGCAGCCGCTGGAGCACAGTGATTTTGGGTGTTGCACAGCTGGCTGTTGCGGTCATGCTCTATCGCATGGGCCAGATCTGGTTTATCCAAGGCGTATAGTCACGGAACTAGACTCGACACGTTATGTCTGACACAGCCACAGCCGATTCACGCCGTTCTGGTGCTGGTCGCATTCTTATTGCGGTCTATGTGGTGCTTGCTCTCGCCGCGACTGGAAGGTCGTTTTATCAACTTGTTGCCAAGTTTGATCAAGCTCCTGTGGCCTACTCCTTGTCTGCGCTCGCGGCAGTGGTCTATATCGTTGCCACCATTGCTCTCATTGCGCGGGGACCGCTGTGGTTCCGCATCGCGCAAATCACTATTGGCTTTGAGTTGGCAGGTGTGCTCATTATCGGCGCGCTGAGTCTGATCATTCCCTCACTCTTTGCCCACCCCACCGTGTGGTCCTATTTCGGCATGGGGTATTTGTTCATTCCGTTGATTATGCCCATCCTGGGACTGCGTTGGCTTGCCACACACCCTGAGAAGGCGGTCTAGCTCATGTTCCGTTGGCAAAGCCTTGCTGAGGTTCCTGCAGGGTGGGGGCCCAGTGCGGTCACCATTGGGAAATTTGATGGCGTTCATTTAGGGCATGTCGAAATCCTTCGACAGCTAGGTCAGATTTCCTCAGCCCGCGACCTCAAATCCACAGTGGTCACTTTTGATCGCCATCCCGCTTCCTTGCTCGCCCCGGAACAGCGGCCTGCTGACATTGTGTCGACTCCTGATCGCCTAGAGCTGATCGAGAAAGAGAATGTCGACGCCAGCTTGGTGCTTGTGTTTGATACGGAGCTGGCAGGTCTCAGCCCTCGCGAATTTGTCACGCAAATCCTGCTGGGCACACTCCATGCTCAGGCTGTTCTCGTGGGTCATGATTTCCGTTTTGGTGACCACGCAGCTGGTGATGTTGAACTCCTTAAGGAACTGGGTGTCGAACTTGGTTTTGATGTGATTCTCATTGATGACGTTGCTCCTATAGACGGTGTTCGTGTGTCATCTTCGCTGATTCGTGAACTGATGGCTGAGGGCAACGTTGCAGGTGCTGCACAGTTGCTG
>JBEBAV010000099.1:0-9985 GCA_041158725.1 Actinomycetota bacterium | reverse complement strand
CAACGTGAACGCCGGCCTTCTCGAGCTTGCGAGCCCAGCTGATGTTGGCTTGCTCATCAAAGCGCGCCTTGATCTCGACCAGCGCCAAGACCTGTTTGCCTGCCTCTGCCGCGTTGATGAGAGCTTGAACAATCGGGCTGTCACCGCTGGTGCGATAGAGGGTCTGCTTGATAGCTAAGACGTTGGGATCAGCAGCAGCCTGCTCCAGGAATGACTGCACGCTAGTGGAGAACGATTCGTAGGGGTGGTGTAGTAGAACATCACCACGGCGAATCGACGAGAAGATGCTGCGAGGTTCGTTCGCCTCGGCCGTGGTCAACGCCGCGGCTGTGGTGGGAACATGGGGTGGGTAGTGCAGCTCGGGGCGCTTGATTCCAGATATTTCGAAAAGTCCGCCCAAGTTCAAAGGCTCAGGCAGGCGGTAAACCTCTTGCTCAGTGATGTCTAGTTCACGAATAAGCAGGTCCAGCGTGGTGGGATCCATCTTCTCGCCCACTTCGAGGCGAATGGGCGGACCAAAGCGGCGCTTGAGGAGACCTTTTTCCAGAACCTGGATGAGGTCTTCTGTTTCATCCTCATCGATTTGAACGTCTTCGTTGCGGGTCACCCGGAAGGTGTGGTGTTCGAGAATCTCCATACCGGGGAAGAGGTCTTGGAGCTGGTTAGCAATGAGGTCTTCGAGTGCGATGTAGCGCAGGCTTGCGATGCCTTCACGGCTGTCCACTCGAACAAATCGAGGAAGCATCTGGGGAACCTTGAGCCTGGCAAACTCCTCGGTCCCGGTCTTGGCATTACGGACACGGATAGCCAAGTTGAGGGAGAGGCCAGAGATGTAGGGGAAGGGGTGTGCTGGGTCAACAGCCAAGGGCATCAGCACAGGGAAGATTTGGTCAGTGAAGTAGCGGTGCAGAATCTCGTGGTCTGCCTCGTCGAGCGAGTCCCATGTCACGATCTGAATGCCCGCTTCGGACAGTGCAGGCTTCACGCTGTCGTGATACACCGTGGCGTGACGCAGCTGCAGCTCGTGTGCCCGTGCAGAGATATCCGCGAGCACATCGCTGGGCGCGCGGCCAATGTTGGTGGGCACAGCAAGACCGGTCATGATGCGGCGCTTGAGGCCAGCCACACGCACCATAAAGAACTCATCTAGGTTGCTGGCAAAAATGGCCAAGAAGTTGGCTCGTTCGAGCAGGGGAAGCTGTTCGTCTTCCGCGAGTTCGAGCACGCGCTGGTTGAAGGAGAGCCAGCTCAGTTCACGGTCAAGATAGCGATCATCGGGAAGATCATCCACATGAACGAAGGCAACCTCATCAAAGTCGTCATCGACGTCGGGGCCATCGGAATCGATTTCGTGCGGAGCCATGCATTCATATTGGCACGCACAGGTGACCGGAAAGAAACTAGGAGGTTACAGAAGCGTGCTCGTGGGCTTCATCGGCCACGTTGAAGCGGTAACCGACATTACGAACGGTGCCAATAACCTGCTCCATGTCGCCAAGCTTGGCGCGCAGACGTCGCACGTGTACGTCGACGGTTCGGGTTCCACCGAAGTAGTCATAACCCCAGACTTCGCTGAGCAGTTGTTCACGGGTAAACACGCGTGAGGGGTGGGTTGCAAGGAAGCGGAGCAGTTCGAACTCTTTGTAGGTGAGGTCAAGGGGCTTGTCGTGGACCTTCACAGAGTAAGAGGCCTCGTCAATGACGATGCCGGAGGCAGAGATTCGCGCTTCGGAAGGGGCTTCGTGTTGTGAGCGACCGAGAGCCAGACGAATTCGAGCATCAATTTCTGCTGGGCCCGCCGATTCTAGGATGACATCTGCCGCGCCCCAGTCGGGGCTCACAGCAGCCAGCCCACCTTCAGTGATGACTAGAAGGAGAGGTGAACTCAAGCCAGTGGCTTGCAGAATCTTGCAGAGGCTCTTTGCGCTGGCCAGGTCGGTGCGTGCATCCACCATGACAATGTCGCTGTGAGGAGCGCTGACAAGCTGTGCTGGTTCCGCAGGGATGGTCTTCACCTGGTGGGAGAGAAGACCAAGGGCAGGAAGGACCTCCGCGTTGTGGCGCGCGGCGAGAATCAGAATGCTGGCCATAACGGTCACCTCGTCTCACTTGGTGTAATAAGTCTAAATGCCTTGTGTTTCAACGACGTTTCGTATTCCTCAGTGTGGAATGCCGTTTTACCGCTTTGGCACCCTCCTCGGAATATGATGGACACATGCTTCTCGCACTCGAACTTTTCTTCATCGGCCTCCTCGGTGTTGCCGGCCTGGCTATCGCCTGGATCTCGGGCATCGTTGTGTACAAGCTGTTCAAGGGACAGCGCTAAGCGCAACCCATGGCTGACGATGCCTCGTCGGCAGTAGGCGAACAGCCGCTCTCCCCACTTGCCGCTCTTTCAGGCGCCATCGTGGGGGCTACTGGTGTTGCTGTTGCCTACGGAAACACTCTGACTGAGCAGCGAGCACTGCTCGCATGCACAGCAATTGTGGACCTCTCTGACCGCGGAGTTATTGAAGTTTCCGGCCCTGATCGTTTGGGCTGGTTGGATTCTCTCCTCAGTCAGCGTTTAGACCAGCTGAAAGTTGGCCAGAGCGCAGAGACTCTCCTGCTAGATCCTCACGGCCATGTTCAGCACGCCATGCGGGTTGTTGAGGATGGTCAGAGCACATGGCTCTTGGTCGATGAAGGTCGAGCAGCCGAACTGACCACGTGGCTTCTCAAGATGCGCTTTATGAAGCAGGTGGAGATAGTTGACCGCACCGCAGAGATGCTCACTATTGGTTTCTTTGGCGCACTACAGGACGAGCTCGTTCCCTTGATTCTTCAACCCGCGGATGTTCCGGTGGTCTGGCACGACCCGTGGAATGGGGTTACCGAAGGTGGATGGCAGTACTCCACCCTCAACCACCCCGCTGCGGACTGGAACTACAGTGAAGCTGTCATTCCGCGCAGTGCTGCGCATGAACTAGTTGACCTCGCCACAGCCGGAGTGATTTCTCTCGCCGGGACTGAGGCGCTTGAAGCCCTGCGTATTGCGGCCTGGCGTCCACGCATTGCAACCGAAGGTGATGACAACGCTCTTCCCCACGAATTCGACTGGCTTCGCACGGCCGTTCACCTCAACAAGGGTTGCTATCGCGGCCAAGAAACTGTGGCTAAAGTACACAACCTCGGCCACCCTCCCCGCCGTTTAGTGTTCCTGAGTTTGGATGGTGTGGATGTTGTGCTGCCAGCACCGGGTTCACCCGTGTTGGATGGAGGTATCGAAGTCGGCCACATCACCAGCGCAGCACGCCACTTTGAAGAAGGTGTCATTGCACTGGCGATTGTGAAGCGCAATGCTAACCCGGCCGCGGAACTTGTTGTGTCTTCAGAGGGTGTCCGGATTCCTGCCACTCAAGTCGTGATCATTCCCCCCGATGCGGGACGAACTGCCAATGTGCCCAAGCTTCCGCGCTTGGGTGCGGTCAAACGCGAGCACTAAGAGCTCTGGTCAGTTCGCCGTGACGGCCTGATAAGCAACGGTGATTTCGCCCAAGCGCCACCTACTCTTGTTGCCAATGATGGGCCAGCCTGCTTCTTTCATGCCTTGCGCAGTAGCAATCCAGCGTTGCGTGGCACCGAAGCTACTCAAAGGTGCGTGTGTGAGCCATTGCTTATCCAATGCAGTGAGGAAATCATGAATGCGCTCGCCGGGAACATTGTGATGAATGAGTGCTTTGGGTAGTCGCTCAGCCACGATCGAGGGAACTTCGAGAGTGTCTAATTTGAGAGCGATGCTCAACGTTTGAGGACCATCGTGTGTCACAGCAATCCAACTGGAGATACGACCTATCTCGTCACAGGTGCCCTCAACCAGAACTCCCTCTGGCTGAAGTCGATCAACCATCAAATCCCAGGCGCCCTGAACCTCAGACTCGTCATACTGGCGCAGCACATTAAATGCACGGATGATGATCGGCTTGCGATTCTTGGGGGTGGGAACCTCGAACCCGCCCCGAGCAAAACTGATTGCGTGAGCCAGTTCAGCGGTGACGAGTTTGTCCCTCACCCAGCGAGAGAGTTCGTCGCGGGCAATCGTGACGCGTTCAGGGTCTATCTCGAGGCCAAGAAGTTCGACTTCTGGCCTTGTCTTACGCAGACGAGTGGCCAGTTCCACGGGGGTGGCCGCACTGGCGCCATAACCTAGGTCGATGATGAGTGGATCGCTCGTGGTGCGCAGGGCAGGCCAGGTCTGAATCCACCGGTCGACCCGGCGCAGGCGATTGGCGTTGGTTGTCCCACGCGTGATGTTTCCCACGGGCATGCTCACCAGTTAACCACCCAATAAACTGGACTCATGACGTACACATTGATTTTGCTCCGCCACGGTAATAGCGACTGGAACCAAAAGAACCTGTTTACAGGTTGGGTTGATGTTCGCCTCAGTGACCAGGGTGTGGGTGAAGCCAAGCGTGCTGGCGAGCTCCTTGCAGAATCAGGAGTTCTTCCCGATGTTTTGTACACCTCAGTTTTGAGCCGCGCTATCCAGACTGCAAACCTGGCACTGGACACCGCTGACCGTCTTTGGATTCCCGTCAAGCGCAGCTGGCGTCTGAATGAGCGTCACTACGGTGCTCTGCAGGGCAAGGACAAGGCGCAGACCCTGGCTGAATACGGCCCAGAGCAATTCCAGACGTGGCGACGATCATTTGATGTTCCACCTCCACCGATTGCAGATGATAACGAGTACTCACAAGTCAATGACCCTCGCTATGCGGGTATTGATGGAGTAATTCCGGCAACCGAGTGCCTCAAGGACGTTATCGACCGCATGATCCCTTACTGGGAGTCAGATATCACCAAGGATCTCGCTGCGGGCAAGACTGTGTTGGTCACTGCGCACGGTAACTCTCTGCGTGCACTGGTCAAGCACCTCGATGGCATCTCGGATGATGACATTGCGGAGCTCAACATTCCTACCGGTATTCCACTGGTCTACAAGCTGGACGAGAACTTCCGTCCACTTGGCCCTGCTGAATACCTCGATCCTGAGGCTGCTGCGGCAGGTGCTGCGGCGGTTGCTGCTCAGGGCAACAAAAAGTAGAACTTCATCGTCGAGGTTTTCTTCACAACATGCGGTCGTTGACCGTAGAACACCCCCATCACATGGCCATTAGGAGAAAACATGAAGTTATTTGGTTGGTTCAGAAAGTCTGAGCCTGTCGTTGATATCACCTTGACCGAGTCAATCCTTGTTCAGAAGTCCAAGAAGAACCCAGACAAGTTGACCAAGAAGGAAGTCGAAGCGCTCAAGAAAATTGTTGAGCGAGTAGAGTCCTCAAACCGTTAAGCAAAAGAGCCGGCCAGTGAAAACTGACCGGCTCTTTCGTTTAAGTTCTACTTGGAGATCTTGGTGACCTTCTTGGGTGCAAGACCTTCGTATTCAGGCTGAGCGGAGGTGAGTACGGGGACAAGAACGGTCTTTGTCTCACCGTTAGCTTCGAAAGCTACCTCGAGCAGGCCACCGGGCATGGTGTTGATGCCGCCAAGAATGATGCGGTCTTCGCTGCCGGAACCCCACGAGGTGACTTGCTTATCGTTGCTGGGGACATCGAGGTGGCCATCAACCACAGTGCCGCCCGAGACGAATCCGATGTGAAGTTCAACGTCAGATCCGGTGCTGTTTGCAACTCCCATGAGGAGGTTTCCGGTTTCACCGTTGTCGCTGATGATCATGAGGTTACGGAGGTTGAGCTCACCCACGTTGAGGCCAACGCCGTCGCTCGCGTCATAAGGCTTAGTGGTGGCCTGAGGCTGGATCAGGTTGCAACCAGCGGTGCCGAAGGCAACGCCAACAGCAAGAGCAGCAGCAACAACAATACGAACCTTCACGACGAAAGCCTCCCGAGTGTGGTGCGGAGCCCGTTTATGGGCAGAATTTCCGCATAAATCTTCTCTGTGACTCTATCGTATTGGCGCTAAATGAGCCGAAGAAGCGGCACCGCTCAGTGGGAAGTGGTTGCCGATAAGAGAGTCAGATACCCGTGGTAAACTGGGGGTTCATAAATAGGGAGCTCCACACTTATGCAGTTCATTGTTGGCGAAACAGTTGTTTACCCTCACCACGGCGCAGCGAAGATCACTGAGGTCCAAAAGCGCGTAGTCAAAGGCGTTGAGAAGGTTTATTTGACCCTCCACGTTGTTCAGGGTGACCTCACTGTGAAGGTTCCTGTTGAGAACGTTGACCTCGTTGGTGTGCGCGACGTGATTGGCAAAGAAGGCCTTGAGCAGGTTTTCGAAGTTCTGCGTGCTCCCTTCACCGAAGAGCCCACCAACTGGTCTCGCCGTTACAAGGCGAACCTCGAGAAGCTGGCTTCCGGTGACGTGATCAAGGTTTCTGAGGTCGTTCGTGACCTGTGGCGTCGTGACCAGGACCGTGGTCTCTCCGCTGGTGAGAAGCGCATGCTCGCTAAGGCGCGCCAGATTCTCATCTCTGAACTCGCCCTGGCCAAGAAGACCGACGAAGCCAAGGCCTCTGACTTCCTCGACGAGGTTCTCGCGTCCTAACAACGCGAGTGGGCAGGCGAATTCAGCATGTCTGGTGACCTGCACGTTTCCACGGCCGTCATTGTCGTTGCCGCTGGAAGTGGTACCCGTTTAGGCGCTGCACTTCCCAAGGCATTTGTTGACCTTGCTGGTCAGACATTGTTGGAGCGCAGTCTGCGCTCCATCATCCTGCTTCCCTATCCCGTGCAGGTTGTTGTGGTCGCTCCTGCTGACTTCGTCGCAGACGCTCAGGCCATTGCTTACAAGGTTGCTCCTGGTTTAGAGGAACTTGTTTCTGTCGTCACTGGCGGTGCAAGCCGCCATGACTCTGTTGCTGCAGGACTTGCCGCAGTGCAGGCATCCGTTCAGGTTGTACTGGTCCACGACGCTGCACGCGCACTGACTCCCACCACCCTGTTCGCAGATGTCGACATGGCGGTGCAAGCAACAGGAGCCGGAATAGTTCCCGCGCTGCCTGTCGTTGATTCGCTCAAGCAGGTCGATGTCACCGGTGGCGTGCTCGGCATCGCCGATCGAGAGCAGCTCCGCGCCGCGCAAACCCCTCAAGGTTTCCCTCGTGCTGAACTAGATGCCGCCTACGCGGCAGCTGGTTCTTCTGACTACACCGACGATGCGGCAGTCTTCGCCGCGAATGGGGGAGCAGTGACGACCGTTCCTGGCGATGATGTTGCTTTCAAGATCACGACTGCGTGGGATCTCAACCGGGCGCAACAAGTCTTGGGCGGTATCCCTGATTCGCACCGTGTGGGCACCGGTATGGACGTGCACGCTTTTGGCGAGGCAGAAAACCTCTGGCTAGCAGGCCTGCACTGGCCTGGCGAGAAGGAACTCTCCGGTCACAGTGATGGGGATGCGGTCGCACACGCTATCTGCGATGCGCTGCTCTCTGCAGCCGGCCTAGGGGATATCGGTTCCCGCTTCGGCACTGCAGACCCTGCCTATGCCAATGCCTCGGGTGAAGTCTTTGTTCGCGGCACAATCGAACTTCTTGCCTCTGCTGGTTTCGAGCCCATCAACGTTTCTGTTCAGATAGTTGGCAACAAGCCTCGCTTTAGTGCCCGTCGTGAAGAAGCCCAGGCAGTGCTGACTGAATGGGTGGGGGCTCCTGTTTCAGTGTCTGCAACCACTACGGATGGCCTTGGTTTTACTGGCCGCGGTGAGGGTGTTGCTGCTATCGCAACTGCTCTCGTTCGCCAGCGCTAAGCGCGCTCGCAGGTAGGCTGAACACGTGAGTATCCGTCTTTTCGACTCGAAGGAGCAAGCCCTTCGGGACTTTTCTCCACTGACCCCTGGTCGAGTAGGAATATACGTCTGTGGACCCACCGTGCAGTCGAGCCCCCACGTGGGACACCTCCGCAGTGCGCTGGTCTATGACCAGCTGCGTCGCTGGCTCACCCACGAGGGTTACCAGGTCACCCTGGTGCGCAACGTCACCGACATCGATGACAAGGTTCTCGACAACGCCAAAGCTGGCGGAGTTGAAGAATGGTGGGCGTTGGCCTACCGCATGGAAGCAGAGTTCACTGCGGCCTATGACTTGCTCGGTATTCAGCGCCCCACCTATGAGCCTCGTGCTACCGCCAGCATCCCCGAGATGATTGCCATCATCGAGCGACTGATTGAGCGTGGCCACGCATACCCTGCAGCTGACGGTTCTGGCGATGTCTACTTCGACACCGCATCGTGGTCGTCCTACGGTGAGCTCACTAACCAGAAGCCTGCAGAGATGGAAGCAGCTGCAGACGCTGATCCTCGCGGAAAGAAAGCACCTCAAGACTTTGCTCTGTGGAAGGGCCACAAGGCTGGCGACCCAGAGTCGGCTTCGTGGAAGTCCCCCTGGGGTGTTGGTCGACCCGGATGGCATATCGAGTGCTCGGCTATGTCGACCAAGTATCTCGGCACTACTTTTGACATCCACGGCGGTGGCCTCGACCTGCGCTTCCCCCATCATGAGAACGAACTGGCGCAGTCAGCTGCCGCTGGTGATGGTTTCGCTCAGTATTGGCTCCACAATGGACTCGTTTCCGTGGGTGGCCAGAAGATGAGCAAGTCACTGGGTAACTCTGTCTTCGCCGCTGACCTGCTCGATAAAGCAAAGCCTGTTGTCTTGCGTTACCTCCTCGGCTCTGCACAGTATCGCTCCACCCTGGAGCTCCACGACGGCGCTATCGCTGAGGCGAAGGCCTCATTTGAGCGCATTGAAGGTTTCTTGGCTCGTGTCATTCGTGACGCGGGAGAACTTGTTCCTGCCGATGTTCCTGCCGCGTTCCGTGATGCGATGAATGACGACCTCAACATTCCTGCGGCGCTCGCCGTGGTGTTTGAGCTGGTTCGTTCTGGAAACAGCGCGCTGGACGCCGGTGATGTTGCCACTGCTGCATCTCAGGCAGCAGAAGTAGTGGCCATGCTGGATGTGTTGGGTGTGAACCCACTGGATGAAGCATGGGCATCTGATTCTTCACAGGGCGATGCTGCCCTCGACCTTTTGATGGCAGAACTTTTGGAAGCACGTGCAGCTGCACGGGCAAACAAGGACTTTGCCACCGCAGACCTTCTCCGTGAGCGACTTGCCGCGGCTGGAATCACGATCGAAGACACCCCATCTGGGGCACATTGGAGTTTCAATGGCAGGTAAGCCTCGGGCTGGAGCAGTCCGTAAATCAGGCAAGGGGCCATCTAAGGGAACAGGTGGCCTCGGCCGCCGTGCTCTCGAAGGTAAGGGCCCCACCCCCAAGGCAGAAGACCGCGAATGGCACCCTGCGGGTAAGGCAAAGATTCGTCGTGAGAAGCTCGCCGCCATGGGCAAGCTCAACCGCAACACGGTTGATGCCCAGCGCAAGGCTGCGCCTAAGCGCAGCAAGGCTCCCGACGACACCGAGGTGGTAACCGGTCGTAACTCGGTGCTCGAAGCACTGCGTGCCAAGATTCCTGCCACTGCGTTCTATATCGCCACTCGTATCGAGATGGATGACCGCGTCAAGGAAATGATTTCCATCGCGACCCAGCGTGGAATTCCCATCCTCGAAGTAATGAAGCCTGAGCTGGACCGCATGGGTGGTTATGACTCAGTTCACCAGGGCGTAGCGATCAAGGTTCCTCCTTACGAATACGCTCACCCCAACGACTTGTTGGAGAAGGCTTTTGATTCCAACAAGACGCCACTCTTTGTGGCGTTGGATGGCATCACTGACCCTCGCAATCTGGGTGCAATTATTCGTTCCACTGCAGCCTTTGGTGGCAACGGCATCATCTTGCCTCAGCGTCGCTCTGTTGGTGTGACCGCTGCTGCGTGGAAGACGTCTGCTGGTGCAGCAGCTCGCCTTCCTGTGTCGATGGCGTCGAACCTCACGGCCACCATTAAGTCTTTCAAGGACCAGGGCGTCTTTGTCATTGGTTTGGACGGCGGCGGAGACACCATGCTTCCCGGGCTTGAACT
>JBEBAV010000098.1:0-3765 GCA_041158725.1 Actinomycetota bacterium | reverse complement strand
GGAGTCGAGGCCAAACTTCCCAATGAGTTCCGTCGAACACTTCTGAGCTTCTGCGCGGGAAAGACCTGTGACGCGGAAACCAAACTCGAGCTCTTCTCGAGCGGTAGCGGCAGCGAAACCGAGGCGCACATTCTGCTGAACAAAACCGATAACACCCGAAGTCACACGTGGGGCATGGGCTGCTCGATCGAGTTCACCGATGGTGAGCAAACCGGTAGTGGTTCCGTTGTGAAAGTGTTGGCTCAGCCCAGCGATGCTGTCGAGCAGTGCTGTTTTCCCAAAGCCCGTCAGTCCGGTCACCACTGTGAGTGAACCAGCAGGAAGAGTCAGGTTGACGTCCGAGAGAATCAGTCGTTCGCCATAACGCAACGTGAAGTGTTCACACGTAATGTCTGCCGGATTAGCTGTGAGCTGATGCCGAGAGCCGAAACCTCGAAGATCCATAGCTGCTGCGAGAGCGACAGCACGTTCGACTGTGTGCTCGAGAAGAGGAACCAGGAATGCGCTTCGTGAACGCATGCCGCGAAGTGTTCGCGCAGCCTCGAGTGTCTTTACCTGGTGAATCAGGGTGGGATATGCAGCCAGGGCGATAGCTAACGCAGTTCCAATCGAGCGGCCATAGCGAAGACCAGACATTGCAGGCAGCAACCTGCGCACATCAATGAGTGCGCTCAGAAAACCACACACCACAATCACGAGGGCGAAAGGCGCCGCTAATGTTGCTGCCTGCACCACTGCAGCCCAACTGACGCTTCCAAAAATGAGGCGATATGCAATACGAAGAGCAATAAACACAGCAGCAAACGTCAGGCTCACCCAGAAGGGTGTCCAACGTCCGCGGCTGAGAGAGGTCATTCGACGACGGGGGTTGGGGTGCTGTCGCCGGTTGTGAATACGAGACCGAGAGATTCACCCTTGTTGACAGTAAGGTCTCCAAGACCTGCTTGCGCGTAATCCCACGCAGCTGAGTCAGTACTCTTCTGCCAGAGAGCCCAGTATGCAAAAGCAGGTGGCATGTCTGCACACGTCTCAATGAATTCTGCCTGGTCGGGAACTGCAACAGGTTCAGTGGGTGAAGGCAGTCCATTCACACGACAGACAATGGCATCTCCATAGGTGGCAGTTCCTTCAGTAGAGAAGCCAGCGTCATGGACCACATCTATTGCTTTCGCCGATGAGCCCTTGATGGGGACGCACTGGGAACTGCTTGTGCCATCGAGAATTCCGAAGTTCACTACGAGTTCAACGCCGTCGCAGGCTGTAGCAACATCAGAAGTTGCAGTTGGCTCGGAAGGGGTGGAAGCGCAACCAGCCAGCAACAGAGCAGAGACAGCAACAAGGCCAGCAGCGGACCGAGCACGGGACAGATTCAACATACTTCTCCAGAGTTTCACAAGATGTGCGCAGCTGGAGGCTTCCGAGATGTGCGCGGTGTTGCCAGTTTATCTCGAACAAGGAACCCACTCAGTCATAAGATGTGGTCATGACTGAACGCGAACTTCTCGAATTGTGGAACAAAAACCGTCAGCAGATTGTGGTCTCCCAGATGGCACCGACGTTTCTGCTCATCGTGACGGTGGGACTGATCACTCTGGGGCTTTCGGGTGGACCGCTATTCCTTAGCCTGGCAACCCTTGGAATCTTGCTCGCTTCTGGAATCCTGGGTGCACTGGTTCAGTACTCCAGTGCAACAGAGGCCCAGGCAGTTGCCAAGGACCTCGCGCAGATCAAGTCACCTTCTGCTCTTACTCAGCAGGCACTGAAGATTGCTCCCTGGCTTAACGTTGTTCGTTTTGTCACGCCAGTGATCTTTATTCTGATCTTCTTGTTTCTGGCAGCAATCTTGCTGGTGGGCTAGAAGCCGAAGTCTCCAAAGTCACCAAAGCCGGCATCACCGAAACCTGCATCGCCAAATCCGCCTCCGTCAGCGGAGATAGTTTCAGCACCGCCAAAATCGGAACCGGTGTCTGTACCGGTGTCAGCTCCAGTGTCTGCAGAGCCGTCGCTCGCCATGTCTCCACCCATGTCCATGGGCATGAAGGCGCTCATCAGCGTTGAGGCGATGACATAACCGGCCACGCTTCCCAGCAGTGAGCTGGCAAACATCGAGCCAAATCCTGGGCCGTTGTTTCCTGCTTGGCCAAGTGCACGTTCCATTGTTCCTGGCTGGCGCATCTCGGAGCGGGTGGCTGACACGGCAAGTGCTCGAGGGTCATCGCTGACAGGAGCATCACCGGCAGGGGCATCGGCGCTGAGTTGAGTGAACAGCATCTTGCGCTGCTCAGGTGTCAGCTTGGAGAAAGCTTCTTCGTGAACTTGTTCGATTGCTTCGGGTGAAGCTGTGCGAAGGAGATAGCGGTAACGCTCAACCGCAATCTCATCTTCTGAGCGTGCTGCAGATGCCTGGCGGACCTGGTCGGTCGTGCGGCGATACTCAGCATTGGTGTCAGTTCCAAAGAGTCTGTCGAGAAATCCCATGAGAACAGGCTAAGGAAAAACTCTGGGAATGAGCTGAGTTCAGGTTCATAAACTTCGTGGAGCGAAAACGTCATACTGCTAGGTTTAAGGAGTGCTAAACGTGGTCAAAAAACTCCTTGCAGCAGCTATTGCCTCTATGCTCACACTGACTGTCTCGGCTCCTGCTCGAGCAACTTCTTCTAATCCAAGCGTGGATTACGAGTTCGAGAACTCCACCGCAGATGCAGGAAGTGCATCCACCTTTACCGTAGTCCCGAACTGCCCGGCAGATCCTTGCAATACCTCATCGGGATTCGGAACCAGCGGTGGCGACGGCTATTGGCAATGGGCATCTACCGCCAACCGCGGAGGTGGTTTCACAATCGACACCCAGCAGGCACTAACCGGGACTTACACAATGATGTTGAAGTTCTCGTTCACTGATCCCAACAAATACAGCAGCTGGCGCAAAATTATTGACTTCCAAAACCGTGCGGATGACACAGGTTTTTACCTGAACTCCGGTCGCATTCGCCAGTACCCATTGGGCTCCAATGGCCCAACCGTTTTCCCGGTCAATACAGACATTACGCTCATGGTCACTCGTGATGCCTCGACAAAGCTATTCACTGTATTCACCTATGACGGAACTAACTTTGTCCAAGAAATTCAAGTAACTGATACCAATGACGCTGCGGTGCCTGTCGCAAGCACCGTTCACCAAGGCGGCACCAAACTTGGATTTTTCTTTGATGACCTGGCCACAACTTCCGAAGCAACCTCAACCGGCAAGGTCTACTACATTCGACTCTGGTCAGGGCAGGCACTCACTTCTGCCGACCTACAACTTCAGTCCCAGACTGCCGTGATCTCTCAGTCTTCACCCTCTCCGTCACCATCTCCCAGCCCATCGGTAACTTCGGCTGCCGCATCACCAGAATTGGCGGCTACGGGGGTGGGCGCTTTCGATGTCATGACGGCCCTTGGCACTTTGTTTTGCGGAGCCCTCTTACTTGGCGCAGCAACGTTAATGCGTCGCAAGGGTTAAACGAAAAGAAAACTTAACTGAAAAAATCCCCGCAAAGGCAGGGACTTTCAGTGGTGGCTCCGACGGGCGTCGATCCCGTGACCTCACGATTTTCAGTCGTGCGCTCTACCAACTGAGCTACAGAGCCCTAAGCAAACTCGTCGCTTAGATGAAAAACCCTTCCGAAGAAGGGCATCCGCGACCCTGACGGGACTTGAACCCGCGACCTCCGCCGTGACAGGGCGGCGCGCTAACCAACTGCGCTACAGGGCCTTACTTGG
>JBEBAV010000097.1:0-3386 GCA_041158725.1 Actinomycetota bacterium | reverse complement strand
AAAATTTACGAAAGTTAGGTAATCATGGCTGGAAAAGCTAGCGGCGGAGCCCGCAAGCCACTCCGCGGTGGCAAGGGCGCTAAGGCTCTCGCACCTGCGAAGGCTATCCGCGTTGGTGTGATCGACTACAAGGACGTCGCCACTCTTCGCAAGTTCGTTTCTGAGCGTGGAAAGATCCGCGCTCGCCGTATCACCGGTGTTTCTGTCCAGGAGCAGCGCCTCATCGCCAAGGCAGTTAAGAACGCCCGCGAGATGGCTCTTCTTCCCTATGCAGGCGCTGGCCGCTAAGGAGTACGAACATGTCTAAGTTGATTCTTACGAATGAAGTCTCCGGCGTTGGTTCGGCAGGCGACGTTGTCGAGGTAAAGAACGGTTACGCCCGTAACTACCTCATCCCTCAGGGCCTTGCAGTTGTATGGTCCCGCGGTGGCGAGAAGCAGGTTGAGCAGATTCGTGCTGCTCGTACCGCTCGCGAACTCGCAACTCTCGAAGAGGCGCAGGCTCTCAAGTCCAAGATCGAAGGCACCAAGGTCAAGCTTGCTGTCAAGACTGGTCAGGATGGTCGTCTCTTTGGTTCTGTCAAGACCGACCACATTGCTGCTGCAGTTGAGAGCGCCGGTATCGGTGCTATCGACAAGCGCAAGATCGAGATTGCAAACCCCATCAAGTTCACTGGTGAGCACGAAGCAACCGTTCGTCTGCGTGATGACATCGTTGCAACCATCACCATCCAGGTTGTCGCTGCAAAGTAATTCCTGAATAGAACCCGAAAGGGCGGAAAGCTTCGGCTTTCCGCCCTTTCTTTATGTCCAAAATCATGGTCGCACTACTCCTCATCGGGGTACGGCACAAGGGGGTTAAGGGGCCATTTTTATACACAACGGGCCTATTTTTCCCCAAGCTTAAACACATGATTGAAGGAAATTAATGTTCACACCTTGGGATAACTAAAAACCCAGTTCAAAACATATTTTTTAGGTTAATTTTTTCCTTCGTCCACAGTGTTACCCCCAGCTTATGAACAGTCTCACCGGCGTTTCTCAGGTTTCATACACAGAGTTATCCACAGGGTCATTTGTTTGTGGTTGAAGGTCTATCTACAGTTGGGATACAACTCGCATTAGGTCACTCTCGGACCAATGTCAGAGGTTCGGTTTAGTCTTCAGATAAACCACCTGCACAGCCAACGGAAGGACTCGTGAGCATGTCTATTGCACACCTCGGTTCCCCCGGCGATTCTCGCGAAAATTGGCAGGGCGAACGGACTCCTCCGCACGATCTATTGGCGGAGCAAAGTGCTCTCGGGGGCATGTTGCTCAGCAAAGACGCTGTAGCAGACGTCGTCGAGATTCTTCGTGGCAATGACTTCTATATTCCTAAGCATGAAGTCATCTTTGACGCCATCATGTCGCTGTATTCACACGGTGAACCCACCGATGTGATCACCGTTACAGATGAACTCACCAAATCAGGTGAGTTGGGCCGTGCTGGTGGTGCGGAATACCTGCATACACTCACTTCACTCGTCCCCACTGCGGCAAACGCTGGCTACTACGCCAACATCGTTTCTGAACGTGCATTGCTGCGTCGCCTCGTTGAAGCCGGAACTCGCATCGTGCAGATGGGTTACGCGGGTGAAGGAGAAGCAGTTGACCTGGTTAACACTGCTCAGGCAGAGATCTACCAGGTCACTGGTTCGGTAGAAACCGAAGACTATGTTCCTCTGACCGATGCTGTTGATCACGCCATCCTCGAAATCGAGGCTGCGAAGGGTCGCGACGGTCAGATGACCGGTGTTCCCAGCGGATTTGCTGACCTGGATGAGCTCACGAACGGCTTCCACCCCGGGCAACTGATCATCGTGGCAGCACGTCCGGCTTTGGGTAAGTCAACGTTGGCACTGGACTTCTGTCGTGCTGCGTCGATCAAGAACAATCTGCCTTCGATCTTCTTCTCCCTCGAAATGGGTAAATCAGAAATCGCCATGCGTCTGCTGTCAGCTGAAGCCTCCGTTCCACTGCAGAACATGCGTAAGGGAACAGTAGATAACCGGGACTGGACCACGATTGCAAGCACTCGTGGCCGCATTAATGACGCTCCCTTTTATATCGACGACAGCCCCAACATGACCTTGGTTGAAATTCGAGCCAAATGCCGTCGTCTCAAGCAGAAAGTCGGCCTGCAAATGGTCGTTATCGACTACTTGCAGCTGATGACCTCCGGCAAGAAGGTCGAAAGCCGCCAGCAAGAGGTTTCTGAATTCTCTCGAGCACTCAAGCTCATGGCAAAGGAACTACAAGTTCCCGTTATTGCACTGTCCCAGCTGAACCGTGGACCAGAACAGCGCTCGGACAAGAAACCTGCAATCTCGGATCTGCGTGAATCTGGATCACTTGAGCAGGATGCCGACATGGTCATTCTTCTGCACCGTGAAAGTGCCTACGAAAAAGAAAACCCACGCGCAGGTGAAGCAGACTTCATCGTGGCTAAGCACCGTAACGGTCCAACCGCGACAATTACGGTCGGATTCCAAGGCCACCTCTCCCGCTTTGCGGATATGCCCAAGGTTTAGCCGGAAAATCCACTGCACGAACCGCCGTAGACTTGAGTCGTGGCTATCGCTGACAGTTCTCTTCCCCGCTTGGGTAACGCACTTATTTTGCGTGCCATCCCGGCACTGATTGCTGCAGTTGTCATTACCTTCTCGCGAAACCATGCTCCAGCGGTTGGCTTAGCCGTATTCGTAGGATTCGCATTCCTGCTGGCATCAGCATTAATCTTCACGATCATGTCCGCGCCATTGGACGGCCTCAACCGCACCCTGTTCGGCATTCAAGCAATGGTCACCGTTGTGTCTGCAGCCATTGCTTCAGCCACCTTGACTGGGGGGCTTCCAGCACTGCTCTTGGTGTTGAGTATCTGGGCCGGCCTCTCTGCTGCACTGGAACTTTATGCCGGATACCGAGAACCGAACCGAACCATTGCCAAAGAATGGCTCACCATCGGCGGATTCACAGCTATCTTGGCCATTATTGAAGCAGTTGTTCCCATGAACGACGTTTATGCAGTGGGCATCTTTGGTGCCTATGCAGCCATCGTAGGTGTGTACCAAATCATCGCCGGCATCTCACTCCGCACAGATGCCACAACTTCAATCCGTAAGGTTTCCTCATGAGCACCCCCACCCTTCGCGACCGCTTGAAGCCCGTAGAACTTATCTTTGTTTCTGCGATTCTTGGTCTCTTTACCGGTGGGGCAGTTTTGATGTCCTCACGCGATCTCATCCTGAGCAGCATCTGCTTTGGCGCTGTATTCATCCTGTGCTTAGTTGTTCTGGCCATGTTCGTGCTGGCAATCAAGCCAAACAAGAAGGAACTGCTCGACAT
>JBEBAV010000096.1:0-2899 GCA_041158725.1 Actinomycetota bacterium | reverse complement strand
TTGTGGTCAAGCGCATCGGCAACACCATGGGCATCTTTGAGTCGTGGGCATTCGCCGAGCTGCCCTTAGCCACAGCTAAGGTCACTGTCTGGCATGACGCCTCTTTTGATGTGGGCGACTCAGGTTTGATTGATCTGCGCTCCACTCCGTCAGCGAAGGATGCGACTGTCTGGGGTGGCACCGGAACCTACCTGCTCTTTGCCCCGGGGAACTATGTCTTTGACCACACTTCCACGTGGCTCACCGCCAAGCAGGTCGTGGTGAATGTGGCATCTCCTGGAGACACCGCAGAAGTTGTGGTGGATGTGCAAGCCAACAAAGACTTCAACAAACGCGTGCAGAAGGAAGTCGACGACTATCTTGACCAGTGCGTCAAGCAACGAGTACTGCAGCCGGCAGGGTGTCCCTTTGGTTATCAAACCGGTAACCGCATTGTGGGCGAACCTCAGTGGGAAGTAGCCGACTACCCCGTAATCACCGTTGTTCCTGGTGAAACCACTTGGGCGGTGAAAGATGCTGTGGGCAAGCTACGCATTACCGGTGAAGTGCAGTCGCTCTATGACGGAAGCATCTCTGCCTTGGATGAGATTGTGGATGCGGTGTTCAATATCAACATCTCAATTCGCTCCGATGGCAACCTGGCCATCGTGCTGTCCTAAGACTGTTGAGAATCCGTGGCTGCTTGGCGGGCAAGCATCTCGTTGTAGGCCTTGAGCTCGGCATCCTCATCACGTTCAGCTTGACGGTCTTTGCGTTTGGCCTCTTTGTCATCTGAACGTTTCCACTGCGAGCCGATGATCAAGGCAAGAATCATGTTCGGAATTTCTCCGACGCTCCAGGCAATGGCTCCACCGGCTTGCTGATCCTCCAGTGGGGTGGAACCCCAGGTGCGACCCATCGCGCCATACCAATCTGCGAGGAGAAGGTTTTCGCTCGACATAATGCCCAGGCCAAAGAAGGCGTGCATCGTCATTGCGGCCAAGAGCTGAATCAGGCGGAAGGGGTAGGGGTAACGGGTCTTGACCGGGTCAATACCAATCAGCGACTGCACGAAGAGGTAACCGGCGAGCAGGAAGTGCACAATCATCCACTCGTGACCTATGTGGTCACTCGTCGCCCACCTAAAGATGGGCGTGTAGTAGAACAGCCACAACGAACCAACGAAGTTGACGGTCGCAAAAAGTGGGTGAGAAATCACGTTGGCATAGCCCGAGTGCACGGCCTTGAGAATCCACTCACGTCCACCCCGGCTGTCATCTTTGCGCTTATTTATGGCACGCATAGCCAAGGTCACTGGTGCGCCGGGCACGAGCAGGATGGGGACCATCATGCCGAGGGTCATGTGTGCACCCATGTGAGCAGAGAAGAGATACATCTCATAGGCGTTGATGCCGCCGTTGGTGATGTAGAACAACAGAGCCATACCGGCAACCCAGAGCACCGTGCGATACCACGGCCACTTATCTCCACGCTTGTGCAGTCGCCACACACCAACAAGGTAGAAGAAGACAGCAAAGCCAGTGAAGAGCAACCAGATCAGGTCAAAGTTCCAGACCGTGAAGTAGCGATCAAAGGTGAACTCCGGAGGCAACACACTGCCGGTTAAGATTTCTGCCGGTGTGGGGTTCGGGTTCAGTACTTCGCTGACAGGAGTTGGCGTGCGGGCCAGGCCCGCAGCCAGACCGGCTGCAACCCCCATGACAACCAGTTCAAATGCAATGAACCACCAAAACATTTTCTGTACTGCTGCGCCGGTCATCCGCTTGACTAAGAAACCACGCTGCCAGAAACCGAAAGCACCCAAGATGACCATGGCGGCCACCTTGGCCAGCACGAGCTGGCCATAGGGGGTGCCCACGAGTTTGTCGAAGGAACCGATACGGACAATGGCGTTCGCCACTCCGGAGACAGCCACCACAATGAAGGCAATGATGGCCAGGGTGGAGTATCGGGCAACGATGATGGGGAGGCGGTCCTTGTCGATGATGCCGCGCAACAAGATCAGCGTGACAATGCCACCCAGCCAAACCGAGACAAAGACCAGGTGCAGACCCATCGAGGTAATCGCCATGGCGTGACCTGAGGTTCCCGCGGAGTGGCCCTGCAGCGCCATGGGCACCAAAGTGCCCACCGCTGCCAAGCCGACAAAGAACAGTGCGGTCTGGTTTGTCACCGCGATACAGAGCACCGCAACGAACGCTGCCAGCAGGGTGGTGATGAGCCAGGCTTGGCCGAGCTGGATGCTGGTGAAGAAGAAGCCCAGCTGGTTTCCGAACTCAGCATCAGCGGAGAAGGGCCGCAAGCTCACGTTCATGAAGGTGAGGAAGCCTGTGGTTGCCGAAGCCAGCGTTAGAACGAGAGCTGCAGCAGCAGCGATATCGATGCTGCGAACATAGGCGCGTTCCCGCGAGGCGAAAGCCCACAATGCCAATGCCAGCGCACCAATCATGGTTGCAGCCGAGAGATCCACCAGAAGCTTGGCAATAGGTAAGCCCACGCGAACCACAACACCGGGATCTCCGAGAGCAGGAGTGCGCGAACCTCCGCCAAAAGCAAGGGCGCCGAGCAAGACAGCAAGCGCCACCAGCACCGTGAGTGCGGGGATAGCTATCTTGAATAAACGGGGCACTACTCAAGCCTAGAGATTATTACTGAGCGTTAAATGCATAGTGGGTGTGGACCCGAAGGCCCACACCCACCAAAGCGAGTGAAACTCGTGACTACTTGACAGCAGCCTTGAGCTTGCTACCAGCCGAGACCTTTACCGACTTGGAAGCGGCGATCTGGATGGTTGCGCCGGTCTGAGGGTTACGACCGGTGCGAGCTGCACGGTTGGTGCGCTCGAAGGAGATGAAGCCGGGGATGGTTACCTTTCCACCCTTAGCAACTTCAGCGGAGA
>JBEBAV010000095.1:0-14692 GCA_041158725.1 Actinomycetota bacterium | reverse complement strand
TACACTGTTGCAGCTGTCTTCCTCGAGCCCGTACAGAACTCCGGTGGAGCATTCGCACCACCTCCCGGATACATGCAGCGTGTGCGCGAAATCTGCGACAAGCATGACGTACTCATGGTCTCGGATGAGGTTATTTGTGCATTCGGTCGTATCGGTGAAATGTTTGCCTGCAACGCCTACGGCTACGTTCCCGACATGATTACCTGCGCTAAGGGTATGACCAGCGGTTACTCCCCCATCGGTGCAACCATCATCTCTGACAAGATCTATGAGCCCTTCTCCAAGGGAACCAGCTACTTCCCCCACGGTTACACCTTCGCCGGTCACCCCGTTTCTGCAGCTGTTGCTCTCGAGAACCTCAATATCTTCGAAGAAGAGAAGCTCAACGAGAACGTGCGCACCAACTCGCCACTGTTCCGCGCTGAGCTGGAGAAGCTCCTGGACATCCCCATCGTCGGTGACGTGCGTGGTGACGGATACTTCTTCGCGATCGAGCTCGTCAAGGACAAGGCCACCAAGGAAACCTTCAACGACGACGAGTCCGAGCGTCTGCTTCGTGGCTACCTCTCCAAGGCACTCTATGACGCAGGTCTGTTCTGCCGCGCAGATGACCGTGGAGACCCCGTTGTTCAGTTGGCACCGCCACTGACCATCGGTCCTAAGGAATTCGCTGAAATGCGTGAAATCCTCGAGGGCGTCCTCAAGGAAGGTGCGAAGATCGTCTAGTTCTTCACAGACTCTGGCTCGGTAGGGTTTCGTCGCCACTGCCTGATGTCAGTATCCCAACGGGGCTGCTATCGCGTGCGGTAGCAGCCCCATTATCTTTATACCTATGACATCCACCTTTGCCACGATTGATTCCCCGCTGGGGCGTATCGAACTGACCAGCGATGGCGAAGCCATCACCTACCTCAGCATCGAGGGGGTGGAGGGTTCTCCTCACGGTCGCCTGCAGCACGGTGGACGTCCTGGTGAGCCGGACAACGTGATCACGCAGGCCACCAAGGAACTCGGTGAATACTTCGCTGGTACGCGTCACGACTTTGATGTTCCGGTGAAGCTGGTGGGCACCGAATTCCAGCAAGCCATCTGGCATGAACTGGTGAACATTCCTTATGGTGGCCACGCCTCCTATGGCGATTTGGCGGCTCGTGCGGGTAACCCCAAGGCGGCTCGTGCTGTGGGTGGCGCAGTGGGCGCAAACCCGGTACCCATCATTGTTCCCTGCCACCGCATCCTGGCTAGCAACAGCAAGCTCACGGGCTACTCCGGTGGTTCTGGTGTTCCGACCAAGATTCAGCTCTTGGATATTGAAGGAATTTCCTACAAGTAAATGGCCTATCTAGACCTCGTGATCGGCGATGACGGTCTTGCCCGCTGTGGCTGGGTAGGAAAAGACCCTGAATATATGCGTTACCACGATGAAGAGTGGGGCGTGAAGCTACTGGGCGACCAGAAGCTGTTTGAAAAGCTCTCTCTGGAAGCTTTTCAGGCCGGGCTGAGCTGGATCACTATTTTGAAGCGACGTCCCGGTTTCAGAGAAGCCTTCGACAACTTCGATATCACCACTGTTGCAAACTACACCGAGGCTGACGTGGAGCGCCTCATGGAAGATAACCGGATCATTCGCAACAAGGCCAAGATAGTGGCCACGATTGACAACGCCAAAGCGGCCAAGGCTCTAGTGTCTGACTCCCCCGGGGCGCTGCACGATGTGATTTGGTCTTTCCAACCCATGTCTCGTGCCCGAGCTAACGCCTGTGCCAGAGACGAACACCCCCGCTACAGCACCCTGGCCGAAGTTCCTGCGGTCACAACCGAGTCTGAACAGCTCAGCAAAGCTCTGAAAAAGTTAGGCTTCAAGTTCGTGGGAGCCACGACGATGTATGCCCTGATGCAATCAGCAGGGCTGGTCGATGACCACTTGGCAGGATGCCACAGAGCCGGGTAAGGCTTAGGTGGACTCCATATCGAATGGAGTACCCGCATTGGCGTCACGAACTATTGGCTTGGTTAATGCTGGTTGAGTGACAGCGGGTGCTTGAGCAACCGGCGCATCATCGAGAAGTGCCTCGCGAATAATGCGGCGAGGGTCATACTGACGAGGGTCGAGCTTCTTCCACTCTTCCTCGTCGAAATCATCGCCGAGTTCTTCTTTGATGCGATCTTTAGCTCCCGTGCTCATCTCTTTGAGCTTGCGTACCAATTGACCGAACTTTGCCGAGTAAGCAGGCAGGCGTTCAGGACCAATGATGAAGACAGCAATTACTCCGATGAGAAGTAATTTTTCAAAGGTCAAACCAAACACACTACGAGACTACCGCGCCTAAACACGGGGAAAGCTCTACGCTTGTGAACCAAGGAGACTGACGTGACACACAACGAACTAACGTGGAAGTTCCTCAACGAATTTGATGTTGAGTCGAGCACCCAAGCCAAGGCCCGCGCTATTTCACTCGAGCACGGCGTGAACGTGATTTCACCCGCTGTTGGAGCACAGCTGGCACTGGTTGCTGCCGCGACCAACGCGACTAACATCATCGAGATTGGAACAGGTCTGGGTCTTTCCGGTCTGTGGCTTCTCACCGGAGCTCCTGAGGCAACCCTGACCTCAATTGACCCTGAGTTTGAATACCACGAGCAAGCTCGTGAGCTCTTCACCGAAGCTGGCTACCCGGCTAGCCGCGTGCGCCTGATCACCGGTAAGGCTTTGGACGTTCTGCCTCGTATGAACGAAAACAGCTACGACGTTGTGTTGGTTGATGGTGATCCTGCACAGGTTGCACAAAATGTCGAGCACGCACTGCGACTGGTTCGTGTGGGGGGCACTGTCTTGGTTCCCCACATCCTTCAGGATGGTGACATTGCTAACCCCGCCAAGCGCGTGGGTGTTGTTGCTGGTTTCCGCACCGTCCTCACCGAGGCTACGGAAGCAGAGAACATCGTGGTAGCACTCTCCCCTGCTGGTGATGGACTGCTCCAGTTCACCAAGATTTCCTAAACACCAGAACTCATTAGAAAACCCCCGCTCTGATGAGCGGGGGTTTTCTATATTCGGATTATCCGAAGAAGTTGTTTACTAGGCAGGTACTACCTTCGCCAGTACGTCGTGAAGCTCCTTCGCTTCAGCGTCGTTGACGGAGACGACCAGACGGCCACCACCTTCGAGAGGAACGCGCACAATAATCAGGCGACCTTCCTTGACAGCCTCCATGGGTCCGTCGCCGGTCCGTGGCTTCATTGCAGCCATTTAGGCCACCCCTTTCACTTACTTTGTGTCCTTCTATTATCCCGCATTGTTTGGTACCCAAAAACCACATCAGAGCCCAGAACACCTTCGGAATCAGTTGAATTCACCCAGATTTAAGGTGGACTCCAGTCGTATCCGTCGATTCGCCAACAGATCAGCAACCATCCCCACTGCAGCACGATAAACAGCACCACCATGAATACTCGATAGACCTTGGATTGGGGTGCCGCCACAGCCCCGAGTGCAGGGAACAGGGGTGCTAACAAACGGAAGGTGCTGGACTGGGGGAAGAACACAGCCAGAACATAGAGTGCATAACTGGCAAGCCAGAACCTGACGTCCACGCCCAGCTTTTTCATCGCGGGCGTGAACAGGAAGACGAAGAAACCCACAACCAGCGCTCCGAGAAGAACATAGCCCCCCACCTCGGGATAGCCAAAGCTTGTGGTCCACCACTGGGCAGCATGAATCCACGGGGTGAAGGGAACAAGTTCTTGGTAGCCAATGTAGGCAGAACGCCATGCCAGTTCCGTATCGAGATAGGCAGTGGGAATCCCGGTAACGAGGCCGGCAATGACCAACCAGGCAAAGCCAGCAACCGCAGAAACCAGGGCAACACAAGCAAGGAGCACCCGCTCACGCAGGGGGAAACGGGTTCTCTTACGCTTGGCAAAGCGATAGATCCAATGCAGACCAATAGCTAGCGCCACAGCAAGGGCTCCGGGCCTGGTCAACGACAGCACAATCACAACCGGGATAACCCGACCATAGAGCCGGCGCTGCATGAGCAAGATCACCAGCGCAATCAAAAACAGCTGAAGTGACTCGGCATAGGCAAGCTGGAAAAGGGGTGACACCGGGGCAACAGAGAACAGCACGATGGCGAAGAGCGCCTGCTGTGCAGGAACATGCTTGATCAGGAGTGCGTAGAAGACCAACGAAGCAGCAAGGGCGAAGAGCAGCGAGATGAGCACTCCGGACACACTCCAGGGAAGGCCTGAAATGAGCATGAGCCCTCGGACAAGGGCTGGATAGACAGGAAGGAACGCCCACGCGTTTTCACCGACGTGACCTTCATCGGTGTAGGGAAGTTCCTGGGGGTACCCACTTTCAGCGATGATGTTGTACCAACGTCCGTCCCACATGGTGGAGAAATCCCAGAGGGTGGGCTGGGCGCCAGTCCAGGCGTTCTGCGCCTGCTGGCTGGCCAGCACGAGCAGCATCACTGTTGAGACGGCACGGCCTAGCAGAAACACAATGGTGACCTGGAGCCACCACGGCAGTCGAGTTTTCGTCATCCCCCGATAACCAATTACGTGGTCAGCCAGCTACGTAGGGCGCTCTCGCACTCCAGAATCTGACTAGTGAGCACACGCTCGTCATCTGTATGAGCCAGCGAAGGGTCGCCGGGACCATAGTTCACGGCGGGAATACCCAGGGCAGAGAAGCGAGCAACATCTGTCCAGCCATACTTGGGCAGTGGTTCTGCACCGACGGCAGCGACAAAGTCTGTGGCTAGAGCAGAGGTGAGGCCAGGCCGGGCACCTTCAGCGCTATCAGTAACAACAACCTCGAACCCAGCAAAGACTTCTTCCACATGCGCAAGCGCTTGAGTGACATTTTTGTCTGGGGCAAAACGGTAGTTCACCGTCAGTGTTGCTTCATCAGGAATCACATTTCCCGCAACACCACCAGAAACACCCACTGCACTGAGGCCCTCACGATAATCAAGACCATCTACGGTGACCGTGGCGGGGCTGTAGGTAGCTAAAGCAGCCAGGGCAGGTGCAAGCTTGTGGATGGCGTTCTCGCCCTTCCAGGCGCGGGCAGAGTGTGCGCGCACACCGTGTGTGCGCACTTCCACACGCAAGGTGCCATTGCAACCACCTTCGACGGCGGAATTGCTGGGTTCACCGAGAATGGCAAAGTCACCCTGCAACAGTTCAGGAGCTTGGGCAGCCAAACGTCCCAGACCGTTCAGTTCGGAAGCCACCTCTTCGTTGTCGTACCAAATCCAGGTGATGTCATACGCGGGTTCAGTGAGCTCTGCAGCGAGTTTCACAGCAACAGCGACGCCTGCCTTCATATCGACTGTTCCGCGACCCCACAGGAACTCTGCCCCGTCTTCTTCGCTGTAGCGGACAGGAAGGTTGTTGTTGACAGGAACTGTGTCAATGTGGCCGGCAATAACCACACGCTGTGCACGACCAAGATTTGTTGTGGCAACGAGAGCATTGCCGTTGCGAATCAGTTCTAGATGTGCCGAGCCAGAAAGAGCTGCCTCAATGGCGTCCGCCACGTTCTTCTCATGACCGGAGACCGATTCGATGTTGCAGATATCCGCGGTGAGCTCCACGCTTGAACGCGACAGGTCAAGCAAGGGCGTGGAAGACATGCCCCAAGTTTATCGCCGGTAACCTAGAGGCATGGTTTCTTCGCAGACGAACACGCACGCTTGGGGTTATGGACTGGCAACAATTGCCGGTGATGGCACCGTTCTCGACACCTGGTATCCCGCACCCCAATTAGGTCAGATCCCAGCTGGCCGGGACAAGTGGATTGTTCCTGCCGAGCTCGAAGATCTTGTCGAGGAAGATGCACGTCGCAACGTCAAACTCGAAGCGGTGACCGTGGAAATTGCACTGGCGGAAGCTCCTCGTAACGCCTCTGATGCCTACCTCCGCCTTCACCTGCTCTCACACCTGCTTGTCCAACCCAACACCATCAACCTCGATGGCATCTTTGGTCAGCTCCCTAATGTGGTCTGGACCAACGCAGGGCCCGTTCACCCTGACGACTTCACTACACTGCGTCCACGCCTGCTCCGTGCGGGTATTCAAGCTCAGGGAATCGATCGATTCCCTCGCTTGACTGACTATGTCACCCCTGACCGCGTGCGCATTGCAGATGCATCACGTGTACGTCTGGGTGCTCACCTTGCTCCGGGAACTGTGGTCATGCACGAAGGTTTTGTGAACTTCAATGCGGGCACTCTTGGAACCTCGATGGTTGAGGGTCGCATCTCGCAGGGTGTGGTGGTCGGCGACGGTTCAGATATCGGTGGTGGCGCCTCCATCATGGGCACTCTGTCTGGTGGTGGCACCGAAAAAATCAAGATTGGTCAGCGGTCACTCCTCGGAGCAAACTCAGGCATTGGTATTTCCATCGGCGATGACTGCGTCGTTGAAGCAGGTCTTTATGTGACTGCCGGAACCAAAGTCAACGTCATTGATGGCGACAGGACCACCGTGCTCAAGGCGAAGGAAGTTTCTGGCGTGAACAACCTGTTGTTCCGCCGGAACTCACTTACTGGTGCTGTTGAAGTGACCTCGCGCAGTGGTGTGGGCATCGTGCTGAACTCAGCACTGCACTAACGTCAGTTCGGACTTGAGGGCTCAATAATGGTCACCCCGGGCTCAGTCCCCGTGCTCATGTGAGCAAGAGCTTCTGGGACAGCGTCCAGATTGATGTGACGAGTGATGAATTTGCCAGGGTCAATTTTTCCGGAAGAAATATCTGCCAACATCTCTGAATAGGCAGCTGCCGCCATGCCATGGGAGCCCAACACACTGAGCTCTCTGCCAATCACGAGGTGCATCGGGATGGTTGCTTTATCTCCGATTTTGGCCGGCAACAACAGCCCAATCTGAACATGACGTCCCTGCACGCGCAAGCTTTCCACCGAGGAACGAGAGGTTTCGATGCTCCCGAGGGCATCGACAGACACATCGACACCGCCAGGAACCAGCTCACGAATGCGAGAGACGACATCGCCTTCAGTTGCATTAAGCACATGCTGCGCACCCACCTGTGTGGCAATAGCTAACGCGTCTTCGTTGACGTCCACAGCAATCACGGTGGCTCCTACCGAAGCGGCAATCATGATTGCGGCTAAGCCAATCCCTCCGCAACCGAAGATAGCTACAGTTTCACCTGCCTGAACTCGAGCAACGTGCTTGATAGCCCGGTAGGAGGTGGCAAAGCGGCACCCCAGACTCGCAGCAACATCAAAAGAAACTTCGTCAGGAAGCACCACAGCGTTGAATTCAGCTCGTGGAATAGCCACATACTCGGCATAGGTTCCCGGGCCACTAAATCCTGGTTGCCACTGATCAGGACACACCTGAGCATTTCCCGACTCACACCAGGAACAGGTTCCACACCCACACACAAAAGGAAAGACAACCCTGTCGCCGACCTTGAGCGAAGTCACTTCGGAACCAACAGCGTGTATCACCCCAGCGAATTCATGACCGGGGATGTGAGGAAAGACAGTGATATCAGGATCATGACCCTGCCATGCATGCCAATCTGAACGACACAGTCCCGCAGCTTTCACCTCTATGACAACGCCATCGACAGAAGGTGCCGGCTGTGCCACCTCATCGACCGTGAGTGCGCCACCAAAGCTACGAAACTGGACTGCCTTCATGAGCTCCAGACTACATTCGCTGGAAAAAGAAAGCCCCTCAGATGAGGGGCTTTCTTTCCTGGCCTAGTTGAAACCAGGGAGGTTTCGCTGCTGCTCGCCGATGTAGAGCTGCTGTGGACGACCGATCTTGGTCTGAGGGTCGAGGTTCATCTCGCGCCAGTGACCAATCCAACCGGGCAAACGTCCCAGCGCAAACAGCACAGTGAACATGCGGGTGGGGAAACCCATGGCCTTGTAGATCACGCCGGTGTAGAAGTCGACGTTGGGGTAGAGCTTGCGCTCCTTGAAGTAGTCATCCTCGAGGGCAATACCTTCGAGTTCCTTTGCAATACCCAGAAGTGGGTCGTTCACGCCCAGTGCTGCGAGAACATCATCCGCAGTGTCCTTGACCAGACGTGCACGTGGGTCGTAGTTCTTGTAGACGCGGTGTCCGAAGCCCATCAGGCGGACGCCGTCTTCCTTGTTCTTGACGCGCTCGACATACTTCGAGACGGATTCACCCGATGCCTGAATTTCAGCAAGCATGGTGAGCACAGCTTCGTTAGCACCACCGTGGAGTGGGCCAAACAGCGCGTTGATACCGGCAGAGACTGAAGCAAACAGGTTTGCATCGGTGGAACCGACAAGACGAACGGTCGAGGTCGATGCGTTCTGTTCGTGGTCTGCGTGAAGGATGAGCAGACGCTCAAGCGCGTTCACAACAACAGGGTTCTGGACGTAGTCCTCAGCCATGTTGCCGAAGGTCAGACGCAGGAAATTCTCAACGTAGGAGAGCGAGTTGTCAGGGTAAAGGAATGCCTGACCGATGCTCTTCTTGTGAGCGTACGCAGCCATGACGGGAAGCTTGGCCAATAGGCGGTAGGTCGAGGTCTCTACCTGCTCAGGACTCGAAGGATCCAGGGAGTCTTCGTAATAGGTGGATAGTGCAGATACCCCAGCAGAAAGAACGGGCATGGGGTGGGCACGGCGGGGGAAACCGGAGAAGAAGTCTTTGAGGTCTTCGTGCAGAAGCGTGTGACGACGAATGTTGTCTTCGAAGTTTTCAATCTCGTTCTGGGTGGGGACTTCACCGTGAATGAGGAGGTATGCAGTCTCAAGGAAAGAGAGGTTGGTGGCTACCTGGTCGATGGGATATCCGCGATAGCGGAGAATTCCCTGCTCACCGTCAATGTAGGTGATTTTCGACTTGGTGGAAGCGGTGTTAACAAAGCCATAGTCCAGTGCGGTGAGGCCTGTTTGCTTGGTCAGGGTGGACAAATCGATGGCAGGAGCACCCTCGGTACCACGCAGAACCGGAAGATCAATTGTCTTTCCGCCGTAGGTGAGCGAAACTACATCGCCGTTGGGCACTGAATTAGTGGCTTCAGTCACGAAGACTCCTCTTGGAAACTGTCTTTGGTGAAGGGGGGTCTAGATCTCCGTTGTGACGGAATTACCAGAATTCTTCAAGCCTATTGGCAAAAAGTACTGTTTTTACACACTCAAAAGTCGACGAGCCGCCTCAGCAATTCGCTCATCTGTTTCTGTCAAGGACAGGCGCACGTGCTGGGGATAGAAATCGCCATAAAAAACACCTGGTCCAGCAATGATTCCCAGGCTTGCAAGCTTGTCAATCGAGGACCACGCATCAAGCCCCTCAGTGACCCAGAGGTAGAGTCCAGCCTCGCTGTGATCAACCCGATATCCAGCAGAGTTGAGGGCAGGAATCAGTTGGTTACGACGTGCGCGATACAACTCTTTCTGAGCTGCCACGTGAGCATCATCGCTCAATGCGACGACCATGGCTGCTTGAACAGGCCCAGGCTGCATCATTCCGGCATGTTTACGAATGTTGGTCAGCTGGGCAATGAGCCGAGCATCCCCCGCAACAAATGCTGCACGATAGCCAGCAAGGTTCGACTGTTTACTCAGCGAGTAGGCGGTCAAGATTCCGGTGAGGTCTCCCCCGGTGACTTCTGGGTCTAGAAGCGAAGGAATGGGTTCGTTTTCCCAGGGGCCAGACCATCCCAGCTCGGCATAACACTCGTCGCCAACGATGTAAGCCCCGAGCTCACGTGCACGGTCAACTCGTGCCTTGAGCTGGGCTTTATCTAGCACACGGCCATCGGGATTACCGGGACTGTTAAGCCACACCAGCTTGGTGTCCTCAGGCCATTCGGCTGGGTCATCGGAGGGGAAAGGGGTTGCTTCTGCCATCCGCGCCCCAATGTCATAGGTCGGATAGGCAGCTGTGGGATGAACAACCACATCACCAGGACCAAGGCGCAACATGAAGGGCAGCCAGGCGACGAATTCTTTGGAGCCGATGGTGGGCAGAACGTTCTCCACCCCCAATCCGCTCACACCACGCCGGCGAGCAAACCACGCCACGATGGCCTCACGCAGTGCAGGGGTTCCCATCGTGGTGGGATAGGCGTGCGAATCGGTGGCCCGGGCCAAAGCGTCGCGGATAACCGCAGGGGTGGGATCGACCGGTGAACCAATGGAGAGATCGATAGCTCCACCGGGGTGAGCTTTCGCCTTCGCCACATAGGGGGCCATTGCGTCCCACGGGTATTCGGGCAGCTCAGTGAGCATGAAACTTAGGCCTGTGGGGGAAGTGCAGTGATGACAGCGTGGTCACCCTTGATGACGCCCACCTTGGCCGCGCCACCGGGAGAACCGATCTCCTGGAAAAACTCCACGTTGGCCTTGTAGTAGTCAGCCCACTGCTCTGGCAGGTCGTCTTCGTAGTAGATGGCCTCAACAGGGCAGACAGGTTCACACGCACCACAGTCGACGCACTCATCGGGGTGGATGTACAGCATGCGGTCGCCTTCGTAGATGCAGTCGACGGGGCATTCGTCGATGCAGGCACGGTCCTTGACGTCTACACATGGCAAGGCAATGACGTAGGTCACGAGGAACTCCTTAGAAGAACGGGCTTTTCGTTCTCAAGTTTACTTCTGTTAAACCTGTGCTGTGACCGCGCCACGACGACGCTCAGGGAGCTTGGGCCAGGCCACCACAATCGTGGCAATGAGGGTGGGCGCAATCGCCCAGATGGTGCCCCAGGTGTTGTTGGGCACCAGCACAGATCCGCCTGTGCTTTCAAGGCTCAGCAAGAACACCATTCCCACAAGCCCCAAAGCAGCACACAGCACTACAAGTCGGTCTTCAGCCACGATTCGCAAGCCAACCAAGAACCCAATCACCACGATCAGTCCCAGAATGAGTCCCCAGGGAACATCAATTCCGGCAACTGTGACAACACTTTGGTGCACCACTGTGGTGATGGATCCAACCAGCAACCCCATGACGAAGCCACCGGCGCTCAAGAGCAGTCGCGTGGATGCTGGGCGGCGAAGTGCGGGGGAAGACATGATTCCAGTGTACCTAGCGAAAAATCATTCGTATCCGTATGATTATTTCCACTTAGTGAATGTTCGGGGGTTGACCTAGTTAGGTAATCCTTACTAAGGTTAACCTAAGTTAGGCAACCCTAACCTGATTGGCACGAAGGAAAACATGTTCGCAAACCTGCTCATTGGACTCAGAGAAGGCCTTGAGGCCTCCCTTATTGTCGGCATCCTTGTGGCATATTTGGTCAAGCTTGATCGTCGCGATCTTCTTCCACGCATGTGGACTGGTGTTGCACTCGCAGTAGTCCTCTCACTTGCAGCAGGTTTAACACTGACCTTTGGCACATACGGGCTTTCCGGGGAAGCACAAGAACTGATCGGGGGATTGCTCTCAATCCTTGCTGTTGGCTTGATTACCTGGATGATTTTTTGGCTTGCAAAAACAGCCAAAGACCTCAAATCACACCTGCAAGCAGACGTAGATAAGAGTCTGGCAATGGGCGGGATCGGTCTTGCCATCGTTGCATTCCTTGCAGTAGCCCGTGAGGGACTCGAAACTGCACTCTTCATCTGGGCAGCCGTTCGCGCTTCAGGGCAAGATGTCATTCCCTTGATCGGTGCACTTATCGGCATCGCTATCGCCATCGTTCTTGGCTACCTGATTTACCGCGGAATGGTGAAGATCAACCTGTCCAAGTTCTTTGCATGGACAGGTGGACTACTGATTATCGTTGCAGCTGGTGTTCTCAGCTATGGCATCCATGATTTACAAGAAGCGCATGTATTGCCCGGTGAAGACAACATTGCTTACGACCTCAGTGCGGTTATCCCTGCTGACAGCTGGTGGGGAACACTCTTGCGCGGAACTTTCAACCTTCGCCCCGTCACCTCGTGGCTTGAGTTCGGTGCCTGGTGGGTATTCGTTCTCGTGGTGGGATTCATCTTCCTACGCATGATTCGTACCCGCTCAGCAAAGTAATCCGTCAATACTCTGCCCACTCATGGGCTAGCTTTGCCCTACCCGAAAGACCCCATGATTGTGCGAATTATTCCCCTCGTTTCCATTACAGCACTCACTGCACTGAGCCTGAGTGGCTGTGTCCTCAACACCCCTGTCGGGGCTGGAAACATTAATGTGACCAGTTCAGCTACCGAATGCCTTCTCTCCTCTTCCGAAGCAGCTAGCGGAACTGTGCAATTCGATGTGACCAACACGGGCGAGAAAGCCACAGAGTTCTACATCCTTGCTGAGGACGGTCTCAGGGTTGTGGGGGAAGTAGAGAATGTAGGTCCTGGCCTCAGCCGTTCGCTGCTCATCAATGCCGTACCCGGCACCTATTACACCGTATGCAAACCAGGAATGACCGGGGCTGGTATTGGCAACACTGTGTTTACGGTGACCGATTCCGGCACCTCTACGGCGTTGAGTACTGATGTCCAAGCTCACGTTGATACCGCCTCCGAAAACTACTCTGCGTATGTTCGCAACGAAATCGACCAACTCGTCACTGGAACGAGCGCATTCGCTTCCGCATATGTAGCTGGGGACTTTGACACAGCTCGCGCTCTTTATGCCCCTACCCGCACGCACTGGGAACGTGTCGAGACTGTGGCTGAATCTTTCGGTGATCTTGACCCCAAACTCGATCTGCGTGAAGCAGACCTAGAGGAAGGTCAACAGTGGACAGGTTGGCACGCAATTGAAAAAGATTTATGGCCACAGAATGCCGAGCCAGGATTTGCTGCATACTCTCCCAGCAAGAGAGAGCAACTTGCACACCTGCTGGTTACTGATACCGCAACCCTTCAATCAAATGTGCAGAACTTAACCTTTGATTTACCCCAGCTCACCAATGGAGCAATAGGCCTACTCGATGAAGTCGCCACCGGAAAAGTAACCGGTGAAGAAGAAATCTGGTCTCACACCGACCTGTGGGATTTCCAAGCAAATATCGATGGAGCCTCCGTGCTCTATGGCGGTGTTCGAAGCATTCTGTTCCAGAAAAACCCTGCACTTGCAAACCAACTTGACAGCGAATTTGCCGAGCTCCAAAGACTCCTTGATGCTCATCGTGTGGGAGAGGGATTCGTTTTATACAACCAACTCAGTTCTGCACAGATCAAGGCACTGGCCGACCAAGTTAACGCACTTGCTGAGCCTCTCAACAAACTCACTGCCGCTTTGGTGAAGTAGGAGAGGCATCAATGTCACCCAAGTCCGAAACACACGAGCCATCCTCTGGCTTCACTATCTCTCGGCGAGGTTTGCTGGGCCTCGCCGGAGCTGGGCTTGCCGGAATGGGTATAGGTATTGCCGGGGATGAAGCAGTTCGTGCACTCACGACTCCTGCTTCTCCTGGAGCGCTCCGCTATGACTTCTATGGGAAACACCAAGCTGGGGTAACAACTCCTGCCCAAGACCGCCTCCACTTCGCTGCCTTCGATGTGGCGCCTGGCATGACTCGTGGTGACCTGATTGAACTGCTCCAAGATTGGACTGTCGCAGCTGCCGCAATGACACAAGGCAAAGAAATTGGCGAATTTGGTGCCGGCGTCAATAACTATGACTCTCCCCCAGAAGACACAGGAGAAGCGGTAGGCCTAGCAACATCTGGCTTGACTATTACATTCGGCTTTGGCCCAACACTGTTTGTGAGCGAAACAGGCGAGGACAGGTTTGGCATAGCCTCACGCCAACCTGCGGAACTCAAAAAGCTTCCCCATTTTCCTGCCGATGATCTCAACCAAGCCATGAGTAATGGAGATATCTGTATCCAAGCATGTGCAAATGACCCCCAAGTTGCCGTGCATGCAGTGCGAAACCTCACACGTATTGCTTTTGGTCGAGCGGTATTGAAATGGTCACAGCTCGGTTATGGCCGAACATCATCGACCAGCACAGCGCAAAAAACAGAACGGAACCTCTTCGGTTTCAAAGATGGCACCAACAACATCAAATCTGAAGACTCCGCAGCAGTAAACAAGTCAGTCTGGATCAATCATTCCCTCAGCACACCCTGGCTAGATGGCGGGACCTATCTCATTGCCCGCCGTATTCAGATGACCCTGGAAACCTGGGATAGAGCATCCCTCAGAGAACAAGAGACCGTATTCGGTCGCACAAAAAACGAGGGTGCTCCCCTATCTGGTGGAAACGAATTCACCCCCGCAGACTTCTCAGCTACTAATGACCAAGATGAACTACTCATAGACCCAACGTCGCATATGGCTCTTGCAGCTCCAGCCAATAACAACGGCAACGCACTGCTGCGCCGGGGATACAACTTTATTGATGGCAATGATGAGCTTGGACGCCTCAATGCAGGCCTATTCTTTATTTCTTTTCAAAAAGACCCACAGCAATTCATTACGGTGCAAAAGAATCTTGCCAAAAATGACCGCATGAACGAATACGTCAAGCATGTGGGATCAGGCCTGTGGGCAATACCACCAGGTATTCAGCAAGGAAGCTTTATTGGAGCATCCCTGTTCTTGGCTTAACGACGTAGTGCCCCACAATCGTGGGGCACTACATGGAAAGTAGGAGGAGTTACTCGTTCTGCTTCTTCAAGCGGCTAGCTGAGCGTGCACGAGCATTCGCGTCGAGTTCCACCTTGCGAATGCGCACGATCTCGGGAGTAACCTCAACACACTCATCTTCACGGGCAA
>JBEBAV010000094.1:0-8570 GCA_041158725.1 Actinomycetota bacterium | reverse complement strand
GACCCCTGGATCGATGACGATGTCACCGGTGATGAACTCGACAAGGTCGCACGTAATGAGCTGAAGACCCTGACCAAGGAGAACGCCGAGCGAGTTGCTAAGCACCTGGTCATGGCCGTTCGACTCATGGATGAAAATCCAGAGCTTGCTCACCAGCACGTTCTCTCTGCTGCACGTCGTGCTGGGCGAATTGCGATAGTTCGCGAAACGTTGGGAATTACTGCCTATGCAATTGGTGATTTCGCGTTAGCACTTCGTGAGCTTCGAACTTATCGCCGTATTTCTGGTTCTAATGAACAGATTGCGCTCATGGTTGACGCAGAACGTGGCGTGGGTCGTCCGGACAAAGCCTTGGAGTTAGGTCGTTCTGTTGAGCGCTCCACGCTCAGCGAAGCTACCCAGGTGGCTCTGTCTATTGCCATGTCTGGTGCTCGTTTGGACCTGGATCAGGTAGACCTTGCTCTGGCTGAATTGGAAATTCCTCAGCTAGATCCCACCAAGGCATTCACCTACAGTCCTGCGTTGTTTAGTGCTTATGCTGAGGTTCTGGAAGAGCTCGGCCGACACCAAGAAGCAGCTGAGTGGACTACGTGTGCTGAGGTTGCAGAACGCGCACTTGTTGAAGCAGATCTGATGGATTCTTCGGATGAAGACGATCAAGACATTGTTGTTTTTGAAGAAGAATTTGAAGAGGACGAACTGGAGCTCGTCAGTGTAGGAATTGTGGACACTGAAGGTGTTGCCTTAGCCGATGTGATCAGCTCAGGTGCTTTCGAAGAGTCTGACAATGCTGAAGTTGAACTCACTCCCGAGGAAGAAGATGCTCTCCTTGCTGAAGGCATCAGTCCCGATGATCTTCTTGAGGATGAGGTGCGCCAGATTCTGAGGGAGACTGCCCACCTGGATTCTGAGGGAGACAAGGCGTGAGCCTCTTCTCCAAGAAGCAGCCAGAACTAGGTCCTAGCCCAATTGAGGGCAAGGTTGTTGTCTTGGCTGACCTCGATGGTGTCGTCTATGCCGGGCCTGGAGCTATTCCTCATGCCGTCGATTCACTGAACGCTGTAGCTCAGAACACTCGTGTTGGATACATCACCAACAATGCTTCACGCACAGCAGCAAGTGTTGCGTCCCACCTGCGCGAATTGGGCTTGACCTGCACCGATGACGACATTGTCTCGTCCCCGCAGGCAGCTATGCACCTCCTTGCTGAGTTAGTTCCCGCAGGTTCCACCATTCTGGTTATTGGGGGCGAAGGCCTGACCTATGAACTGGAAAAGAATGGCTATGTTGTGACCTTCTCTGCGGAGGATAACCCTGTCGCAGTGATTCAGGGATTCTCGCCCGATTTAGGGTGGAAGCAACTGGCTGAAGCGTCTTTTGCGCTCAATGCCCGCCCTTCTGCTGACGCTTTCGGTGGAACGGCTGCCGGGGCAGGGGAGAGTGCAGGAATTCCCTGGGTTGCCACCAACATGGACTGGACTATTCCTGTTGCCCGGGGTGTTGCTCCGGGTAATGGAACGCTTGTTTCAGCCGTTCACACAGCCGTTGGTCGCTTACCTGTTGTTGCAGGCAAGCCCGAGCTCCCCATCTTTGAGGAGGCCGCCCGTCGCTTTGGCACGTCTGATGCTCCAGAGACTGCGTTGTTTATCGGTGACCGCCTCGACACAGACGTTATGGGTGGAAACCGTGCGGGAATGAAAACCGTATTGGTATTGACGGGAATTGACCAAGCAAAGCAATTGCTTGCAGCTCCTGTGGGTTCAAGGCCCGACTACATCCTCGGTGACCTGCGTGAATTGTTTGAACCCTATCCAGCATCGATCACGAACAAAGATGGTTCTGTGACGGTTCGTGGAGCTACGGTGCGCAAGGTGGGAATGGATCTTGTCATCCTGAGCAGGGGAGAGAACAAGCTTGATCTTCTTCGTGCCGCATGTCAGGTCATTTGGGATAGCGGTCTGGCCATCTTCGGCTTCACGGTTCCGGAAGAGCTCTACACATAATGCTTAACGAAAGAACGCCCCTGGGAGACCAGGGGCGTTCTTTGTGTGGGATGTTCCTAGTGGTGAACTTCCTTCTCTGCACCGTGACCGGTGAGTGAACGAACTTCCATCTCAGCTGCAAGCCAGGAGTTCTCCTTCTTGCCTCCTGAGTAGGTACCGAGGATACCGAGCAGGAATGCAAGAGGAATCGAAACGATACCTGGGTTGTCCAGTGGGAACCAGTGGAAGTCAACACCCTTGATCATGGAAGCAGTGAGCTCCATAGTCTTGGGGTCAACCTTTCCGGAAACCACGGGGGAGAATGCAATGAGGACCACGGAGGAAATCAGACCACCGTACATCGACCACAGTGCACCACGAGTGTTGAAGCGGCGCCAGTAGAGCGAGTAAATGATGGTGGGCAGGTTTGCGGAAGCTGCAACTGCGAATGCAAGTGCGACCAAGAACGCAATGTTCTGTCCCTGAACACCGATACCACCGAGGATCGCGAGAGCACCGATCACAACAATAGTGATGCGAGCAATCTTGACCTCAGCGTTGGGGCGTACTTCACCACGCTTGATGACGTTTGCGTAGATGTCGTGTGCGAACGAAGTTGCAGCGGTGATGGTCAGACCAGCAACCACAGCGAGGATCGTTGCGAACGCGATAGCAGAAACGATACCGAGCAGAACAGGACCACCAAGAGCTGCTGCAAGCAGAGGAGCGGCCGAGTTAGCTGCACCTGGAGCTGCGGCAATGGTAGCTGGGCCCACGAGGACCATAGCGCCAAAGCCGAGAACCAAGGTGAAGAGGTAGAACGCACCGATGAGCCAAATAGCCCACACAACGGACTTACGAGCTTCCTTAGCGGTAGGAACCGTGTAGAAACGCATGAGAACGTGGGGCAGACCAGCGGTACCGAGTACGAGAGCCATGGACAGCGAAATGAAGTCAATGGGGTTCTTACCGTACTTCAGACCAGGCTGAAGTGGGTCGAATGGAGCTTCGAGTGCCTGAGAAACTTCAACACCCTTAGACAGCAGTGCGGAAAGGTCAAAGCCATTGAGTGCGAGCACCCAGATGGTCATGATTCCAGCACCTGCAATGAGCAGTGCTGCCTTGATGATTTGAACCCAGGTAGTACCCTTCATGCCACCTACGAGAACGTAGATCACCATGAGGATACCTACTACAGCAACGACAAGCGACTGTCCAAGCTGGTCGTTGATGCCCAAGAGCAGCGAAACGAGACCACCGGCACCGGCCATCTGAGCGAGGAGGTAGAAGAAGCAGACAACCAGCGTTGAAATTGCTGCTGCCAGACGCACGGGGCGCTGGTGGAGACGGAATGACAGTACGTCAGCCATCGTGAACTTACCGGTGTTACGCATAAGTTCTGCAACCAGAAGCAGGGCTACAAGCCAGGCCACGAGGAAGCCGATTGAGTAGAGGAAGCCGTCGTATCCAGCAAGTGCAATAGCACCGGTAATTCCGAGGAACGATGCCGCAGACAGGTAGTCACCTGCGATAGCCATACCGTTCTGGGTACCGCTGAAGGAGCGGCCACCGGCGTAGAAGTCATTAGCTGACTTGTTGTTACGTCCTGCACGGATAACGATGATCATCGTCACGATAACGAAAGCACCGAAGATGCTCATGTTGAGAATTGGATCACTCGCTCCGGCGGTTGCTGCGTCTGCGGCGAGTACTAGTGCGTTACTCATGCGACACCTGCTTTCTGCTTAGCTTCGAGTTCGTGGCGAAGTTCGGTTGCCAGTGGGTCAAGACGCTTGTTGGCGAAGCTGACGTACCACATGGTGATTCCGAAGGTCGAAACGAACTGAAGAAGTCCGAAAATCAGACCAATGTTGATAACACCGAATACAGGTGTTGCCATCCAGTTGGATGCGAACACAGCGAGAACTACGTACAGGAAGTACCAAGCCATTGCTGCGATGAGTACAGGGATAACGAATCCGCGTTGACGCTTGCGGAGCTCCTTGTACTTAGGTGTTTCTTCGAAGGCAGGATAGTCAATCCTCTGATGACCCTTCTCGGTCTCTTCATTACTCACACGGCCTCCTTGCCGAAATGTGGATAAGGGTTATTGCAGTGAATCATCCGGTTTTCACGCCGGTTTCATCGGTTCAGGGTTGCCCACCAGGGCAACCGTGAGGTCTTCGAGGACACTAATGTCCTCAATAGTCGGTGGGACAACGAAGTCTTCGCCATCCACAATCTGTCGCATGGTTTTGCGCAGAATCTTTCCTGAACGGGTCTTTGGTAGGCGCTCGAGTACGAGCACATCGCGGAAGGCAGCAACTGGTCCTACCTTGTCGCGAACCAGCTTGACCAGTTCAGTACAAATCTCATCGTGATCTCGATCAACACCGGCTTTGAGCGTGACAAAGCCGCTTGCACGCTGACCCTTGAGATCGTCTTTGACGCCGATGACGGCACATTCAGCCACATCGGGGTGGTGAGCTAGTGCTTCTTCTAGCTGACCGGTTGACAGGCGGTGTCCAGCAACGTTAATCACGTCATCGGTTCGACCCATTACGAAAACATAGCCGTCTTCGTCGAGATATCCAGAGTCGCCGGTCGCGTAGTAGCCAGGGAATGCTTCGAGGTATGCCTGCTGATAGCCGTCAGGACGTCCCCACAGTCCTGCCAGAGTCCCGGGAGGCATCGGAAGTTTGATGACGATATTGCCTTCTTCTCCAGCTACAACGTGGCTTCCCTTGCCGTCTACGACCTCAACCTTGTAGCCGGGGACAGGCACTGTAGAGGAGCCTGGCTTGATGGGAAGAGTTTCAATTCCGCGCAGGTTGGCAGTGATGGCCCAGCCAGTCTCGGTCTGCCACCAGTGATCTACGACCGGTATCTTGAGACCCTCTGAAGCCCACTCGAGAGTTTCGGTGTCGAGACGCTCGCCTGCCATGAAGAGTGTGTGCATGCTGGTGACGTCGTATCGAGAGAGTTCTTTCAACTCTGGGTCCACGCGACGGATGGCACGCAACGCTGTAGGTGCGGTGAAAAGTGCGCGGACTTTGTATTCGTCCACAATTCGCCAAAACGCTCCTGCGTCAGGTGTTCCTACAGGCTTTCCTTCATAAATTACGGTGGTGGCGCCTGCAAGGAGAGGGGCGTAAACGATGTAAGAGTGTCCAACAACCCAGCCCACATCAGAGGCGGCCCACATCACTTCGCCGGGTTTGATGTTGTAAATGTTTGCCATCGACCAGGTCAACGCAACGGCGTGCCCGCCGTTGTCGCGCATGATGCCCTTAGGGTTCCCAGTGGTTCCAGAGGTATATAGAACATAGAGAGGGTCTGTAGCAAGGACAGGAACACATTCTGCTGGAGTTGCCTTGGCCGCTTCTGCATCCCAGTCCAGCCAGGAGATATCGTTCACTCCGTTATAGGTCTTGATGGTTCCTGGAACGTTTCGGCGTTCTTTCACAATGACGGTGTGAATTGATCCCTTGGAGAGCGAAAGAGCTTCCGCAACCATGGGGAGGTATTCCACAGTGCGACCAGGCTCAAGGCCACCAGAAGCGGTAACGAGAATGGTAGGAGTTGCATCGTCGATTCGTACAGCCAGTTCATTAGCTGCAAAGCCACCGAAGACGACTGAGTGAACTGCCCCAATTCGGGCACAGGCCAGCATTGCAATGATGGCCTGAGGAATCATGGGCAAGTAAATGATGACGCGGTCACCCTTAGTAACTCCTTGAGCGGCGAGCACACCTGCAAAGGATGAAACCTCTTGCAGGAGTTCGGAATAGGTGAAGCGGTCTTTCACTCCGGTCATTGCCGAGTCGTAGATCACGGCAGTTTGATCACCGCGTCCTGCAAGAACATGACGGTCGACAGCGTTAAAGCAGGTGTTGAGTTCAGCGCCAGGGAACCAGCGGTAAACAGGTGCTCCCGAAGAATCGAGAGCTGATGTAGGGGGAGTAATCCAGTCGATAGCTTGTGCAGCGTTCATCCAGAACTCTTCAGGGTGTGAAGCACTAGCTTCATAGGCTGCACGGTAGGCACCCGTATTTGCAGTCATTTCTCGCCTCCCCTTTGAGTTCAGGCCACACCGTTGTGGTCTGTTGAGTTGTGCTGCTGGATTGTTTCTTTGGAATGTGACTCCCTCGGAAATAAACCGTCAGAGAAGACTGTATACACAAAACAACAAAACATGCAATATTTCTGCACCTATTGCGTGTTCGAGTGCCTTTATGTATACATAGAACAAGATCTCTGTATACAATGGGCTCTAGCTAACCGGTCAAAGGAGACATTATGAAGGCAAGCGATAAGGCATATCGCAAGCTTCTCCACGAGATCGTGGATGGCGATTTAGCTCCCGGCACCGTTCTTGCTGAGGTGGAACAGTCAACACGTTTGGGCGTTTCCAGAACTCCGCTCCGAGAAGCTTTATCTCGTTTGATGGCAGATGGGCTTGTTGAATCAGCACCAGGCCGAGGCGTAGTTGTGACGGAGATCTCTCTCGAGAACATCACTGAGCTCTATGAAGTGCGCGAAGCCCTAGAAGAGCAGGCAGCTCGTTTGGCAGCACAGCGACGTGATCCCAAAGTCTTTCTGAAAATCGCCGAGCAATTCGCTGATGCAGATCGACTCATCGAATCCGGTGAAGAGGGTGTTCGTCACTATTACGAACTCAACGAACGGTTTGATGAAGCGGTTGATGCAGCCGTGGACAACGCGTATCTCGTCTCCGCTTTGCAGAATTCGAGAGTGCACCTGTCGCGCATTCGTCGAATTGCCAAGGGAAACCCTGCACGACTCCACGAGAGCGCGACAGAAACTCTTCTCATTATTCAAGCCATCATCGACGGCGACGCAGCCCTAGCTGCACATGCAACTCACGTGCACCTGCACAAGTCTTTGACCAATATCCGAGCCTCCATCAAGGGGCATCTCAAATCCGTTGACGTGGCCTAAGTCGCGCTCAACACCCCACGAAGGGAAACCACATGAAGCTCCACCACGTGCGCGTTTACAAGAGTGAAGAGACTCTCGAACGTAAGGACCAACTTGCTTGGAAGATTGCCGAGGTGGCTTCTGATCCCGTTGCTGTTTCAGCAGAGGTCACCGAAATGGTGATTAATCGCATCATTGATAACGCATCTGTTGCAGTGGCGTCATTGACTCGTAAGCCCGTTGTTTCTGCTCGTTCACAGGCACTATCTCACCCGTCGTCAACAGGCGGCAACGGAGCCAACCTGTTCGGAGAGCCCCAGGATGTTCGTGTTTCACCTGAGTGGGCTGCGTGGGCCAACGGTGTTGCTGTTCGAGAACTCGACTACCACGACACTTTCTTGGCAGCTGAGTATTCTCACCCCGGTGACAATATTCCTCCCATTTTGGCTGTTGCCCAGCACGTAGGAGTTTCTGGAGCTGATCTGGTTCGCGGTATTGCTACCGGTTACGAAATTCAGGTGGACCTGGTGAAGGCCATCTGCTTGCACAAACACAAGATTGACCACGTTGCACACCTCGGCCCCTCAGCTGCTGCAGGTATTGGAACCATGCTTGGTCTGTCTACCGAGACCATCTACCAAGCCATCGGTCAGGCATTGCACACCACGACCGCAACACGCCAGTCGCGTAAGGGTGAGATTTCTTCCTGGAAGGCACACGCTCCAGCATTCGCCGGAAAGATGGCAGTCGAGGCAGTTGACCGCGCGATGCGCGGTGAAACCAGCCCCACCCCCATTTATGAAGGTGAAGACGGCGTCATCGCGTGGATGCTCGATGGCCCCAGCGCTGCCTATGAAGTACCGCTGCCTGAAAAGGGTGAGGCCAAGCGTGGAATTCTCGACACCTACACTAAGGAACACTCTGCTGAATATCAGGCACAGGCTCTGATCGACCTTGCTCGCAAGCTCCACAATGAGCACCCTGAGGCAACCAACCCCGAGAACGTCAAGTCTGTTGTGATTCACACCTCACACCACACCCACTACGTCATCGGCTCGGGCGCAAACGATCCTCAGAAGTATGACCCCACCGCAAGCCGTGAGACTTTGGATCACTCGATTCCTTACATCTTCACCGTCGCACTGCAGGATGGCGCCTGGCACCACGTCGACAGCTACGCACCCGCACGCGCAGGACGCGCTGACACTGTTGCACTGTGGAACAAGACCACCACTCTCGAAGACGCTGAGTGGACTCGTCGTTACCACTCCGAAGACCCTGCTGTGAAAGCATTCGGTGGTCGCGTTGAGATCACCTTGAATGATGGAACAGTCATCGTGGATGAACTTGCTGTGGCAGATGCTCACCCTCTCGGTGCGCGCCCCTTTGCCCGTGAGCAATACATCAACAAGTTCCGCATCCTTGCTGAAGGAGTCATCGAGGAAGCCGAGATTGAGCGCTTCTTGGCACTCGTTCAGCGTTTGCCTGAACTCACTGCAGAGGAAATTGGTGGACTGACCGTCACCGCAAAGGCTGGTGTTCTCGCTTCTGCACCACTTCCCAAGGGCCTGTTCTAATGCTGTATGCCAAGACAACCCCTGCAGAGAAACGCCGTCTCTTTCGAGAGCGTTTAGCTTCCGGTGAACT
>JBEBAV010000093.1:0-8610 GCA_041158725.1 Actinomycetota bacterium | reverse complement strand
CCAATGGGCTGCCGCACGTTATCTAGTCGAGCAATCTGGTCTGAGGTGAGCGCAACATCAACTGCTGCCAGGTCTTCTTCGAGGTGGTTGATTCGCACAGTTCCTGGAATGGGGGACCAGTCAGCGCCCTTTGCCAGCAACCAGCCAATTGCGAGCTGGGCAGGCGTGCAGGAGGCTTCTTCGGCGATGCTGAGAACCTCTTGCAGGATGACCTTGTTCTGCTCGAAGGCCTCTGGCTCAAAACGAGGGTTGGTTAGGCGCCAGTCATCTGCATCGAACTGGTCGAGTGAGGTGATCCTGCCGCTGAGCATTCCTCGGCCGAGAGGGGAGTAGGGAACAAAGCCGATGCCGAGTTCCTTGAGGAGGTCGAGAGTTCCGTCTTCACCATCACGAGTCCAAAGTGAATACTCGGACTGGAGCGCGGTGATGGGGTGGACTGCGTTGGCGCGACGAATAGTTTCCTGACCTGCTTCGGAGAGGCCGATGTGGCCAATCTTGCCCTCATCAATGAGTTCCTTGAGGGTGCCGATGACCTCCTCGATGGGCACAGTTTTATCAACGCGGTGTTGGTAGTACAGATCGATGTAGTCCATGTCCAGGCGCTGGAGTGACTGCTCAACTGCATAACGAATGTTGGCGGGTGTGGAATCCATTCCGAGCTTGCGATCATCCCCCTCACCAGTCATCAGGCCGAACTTTGTGGCGATAACGACGTCATCGCGGTGGGCTTTGAGCGCTTTGCCGACAAGAACTTCATTCTTGAAGGGGCCATAAATTTCAGCTGTATCGAAGAAGGTCACTCCGAGCTCGAGAGCACGGTGGATGGTGGCAATGTGGACTTCATCGGGCTGGTCTTTGCCAGTGAAAAGGTGGGACATCCCCATGCAGCCCAAGCCAATACGAGAAACGGTGAGGTCGCGCAGCTGTGTGTATTTCATATTGTTCCTTGGTGCTGAGGAGTTCAGAAGTTATGGATGAGTCATCGACAGCACATCAAGTGCCGCATCAAGCTGTTCGAGGGTGAGCTTCTTGCCATCGACATACCCGAGCTCAATGGTGGACTCGCGAATGGTCTTGCCAGTGGCAACCGCATGCTTGGCAATCTTGGCGGCTGCTTCGTAGCCAATGTATTTGTTCAGCGGTGTCACGATCGAGGGGCTGGACTCGGCCATAGCCCGAGCTCGCTTCACATTCGCTTCCAAGCCAGTGATGGTCTTATCCGCCAGAATGCGTGATGCGGAGGAAAGCAGTCGAATGGATTCAAGCACTGAGCTGCCCATGACGGGGATAGCAACGTTGAGCTCAAATAACCCAGACGTCCCACCCATCACCACAGCAGCATCATTACCAATGACGCGCATGCACACCATGAGCACTGCCTCGGGAACGACAGGGTTCACCTTGCCTGGCATGATCGAGGACCCAGGCTGCAGGTCAGGGATGTGAATCTCAGCCAGACCAGTGTTGGGGCCAGAACCCATCCAGCGAATGTCGTTGCAGATCTTGGTCAGTGACACTGCGATGGTGCGCAGCACGCCAGAAGCTTCGACCAAACCGTCCCGGTTAGCCTGGGCTTCGAAGTGGTCCCGTGCCTCGGTGATGGGAAGCTTGGTCTCTTTAGCCAGCTTCTTGATCACGAGCTGGGGGAAACCCTTGGGAGTGTTGATGCCTGTGCCCACGGCTGTGCCACCTAGAGGAACTTCTGCAATGCGAGGCAAAGCAGCCTTGATGCGCTCAGTGCCTAGGCGTATCTGGGCTGCATAGCCACCGAATTCTTGGCCCAAGGTGACGGGGGTGGCATCCATGAGGTGGGTTCGGCCGGACTTCACCACGGTTGCCCACTTCTGTGCCTTTTTCTCGAGTGACTTGGCGAGATATTCCAAAGAAGGAATGAGGTCTTTGATCAGTGCGCTGGTCACCGCCACGTGAACAGAAGTGGGGAAGACGTCATTTGAGGACTGTGAGCAGTTCACGTGGTCATTGGGGTGGACAGGCTTTTTGAGCTTTCCTGAGGCGAGGGTGGCTAGCACCTCGTTCATGTTCATGTTGGAGCTGGTGCCAGAACCTGTCTGATAAATGTCGATGGGGAACTGGTCGTCGTATTTCCCGGTGATGACCTGGTCTGCTGCCCACGCTATCGCGTCGGCTATCTTGTGGTTGAGCACACCCAGCTCAGCGTTAGCCAGGGCAGCAGACTTCTTGATCTGTGCCAAGGCGGCGATGTGTGCGGGCTCGAGGGTGGAACCAGAGATGGGGAAGTTCTCGACTGCACGCTGTGTTTGTGCACCATAAAGAGCATTGATGGGCACAAGAACGTCACCCATGGTGTCGTGCTCAATCCGGAAATCTTTGTTCTGAGCCATGACGTGTCCCTGCTGTTGAGGTGAATGGAAGATTAGACGCCGATGTCGCCAATGACGACGTCAGGCTGCACAAGGCCCTGGCCCAGGCGGTAGTTCGCACCCACGATGGCCAGTTTTCCGTCTGCAATGGCCTGGGTAATCAGCTCAGAGCTCTCCATGAGCTCGGCAATAGTGTCCCGCAGGTGTTCGCGTCCCACGGCAAGAGCATCAACGGCAGTTGGATCCAGTGAACCGTCCGGGGCAAAGAGGCCCGCTTTGCCGGCAACGCGTCGAATAGCCGGAACAATGCGTGACACCAGGGCCTCAATGTGAGGAGGGAGTGCTGTGGCATCGGGGCCGAGCATATTGATTGCTCCGTTGACTGCGCCACAGTTGTCGTGGCCAAGCACCACTATCAAAGGAACTTCGAGCACGCCCACGGCATACTCCAGAGAGCCGACAACAGAGTCGGAAATGATCTGACCCGCGTTACGCACCACAAACAGGTCACCGAGACCCTTGTCGAAAATGATCTCTGCTGCAAGGCGAGAGTCTGAGCATCCGAACAGTGCAGAAGTGGGGCGCTGTTCGTCCACGAGCTCTGCGCGACGGTCAACATCCTGGCGAGGGTGTGCGGGGGCTCCAGAAACGAAACGCTCATTCCCCCGGGCCATTTCTGCCCAGGCCTTTGCAGGAGTAATCCGAGTCATTGTCCACTCCTCAGATCTGCCGTGATGGACGATGCGAGCTGTTCAAATTCGGCGTTGTCAGCGTTACCAAAAAGAACAATGGTAGAGCGACCGGCAGTCGTAACCATGGCGTATTCAACATTTCCGGCGTCGGACATCTCACGGTTGTCGTAAACAGTCCAGAGTTGGCCATCAATAGTGATGTCACCGGTGGCAGGGTAGTCCTTCAGTGTGTTTGATACCCATGTGGCATCAGCATCGAATGCTTCATTGAAAGCAATGAACTTATCGCCTGGAGTAATAAATCCGATGTACCAGCTGGTGACCTGACCATTGCTTGCGTTACGCAGTTCTGCTGCATTTGCACGCCATTGCTCAGGCATCGCAGGAACCAAAAGTTCTTCGCCGAGAGACTTCGACGCAATCTCGCTCTGCGCGATGTAGTCAACCTTCCAGTTAGGTTCACCTTCAGCGCGAGGGACCATGAAGTAGATCACAGCGACTAACCCAACGGTGACTAGAAGCGAATAGACCAGATTGTTAATAGTCTTTCGAGACTTATACAGCCGAGAGTTTTCTGCTTTACGAGCAGCAGTTTCTTCGGGCGTCTCTGGACGACCCAACTCAGCAACAATCTTGGGCTTTTTGCTCATTCAGCAGCGCCCGAATCACTACCTGCACGTGCAGCGTTGAGGCGTTCCTTGGCGCCCACGAGCCACTCTTCACAGCGCTTGGCAAGTGCTTCGCCGCGCTCCCAGAGAGCTAAAGTCTCTTCGAGTGTGGGGCTGCCCTGCTCGAGCTGAGAAACTACAGCAACAAGTTCATTACGTGCGTCTTCGTAGCTGAGCTTCGAGACATCTGCTGGTGCTGCCATGATTACGATTCTACCTTTCGTGGACCGGTCGAAACCGCGTCGATAGTGCCCTCTGCCAAGGTGAGAGCAAATTCCGTTTTCGCGGGGGCATCCTTGGCTGAACGCGCCACCTTCCCATTGGGCAAAACGGCAATGGCATAACCACGGTCCAGGGTTTGCTGGGGAGATAAGGCACGAAGCTGCGTCTTCAGGGACAACGTTTCCTGTGCTGCGTTGTGCAGAGCGCGGTCGACCAGGTCAGAACCGCGCTGCACGTTCCGCACAATCTCTTCTGCTCGTGTGGAGATGATCCAGTCAGCGTCAGCCAGAACAGGTCGTGAGCGCAAGGATTCCAGACGGTCAAGTTCCCCGGTGAGAAACGAGGTCACACGGTTGGAGATGCGGCTACGCGCATCGGCAACACGTGCCAATTCTTCTCCCACATCAGGAACGACACGCTTTGCGGCATCGGTCGGGGTGGAAGCACGCAAGTCAGCCACGTTATCCAGCAGGGGAGAGTCGGCCTCATGGCCAATAGCGCTGACCAGGGGAGTCACACAGGCAGCGGCAACACGGACCAGCTTCTCATCACTGAAAGGCAGAAGGTTCTGGAAGTCACCACCACCGCGGGCAATGATGATCACGTCCACTTCGGGGTCTGCATCGAGTTTCTGGATCGCGGCGATGACTTCGGGAACGGTCTGGTCACCCTGAACCTTGGTGTGGATGACCTTGAATTCCACCTGAGGCCAGCGCAGGTGTGCGTTCTTGAGCACATCTTTCTCGGCGTCCGAGTCTTGTCCCGTAATTAGGCCAATGCACTGCGGGAGAAATGGCAGTGGAACCTTGCGGTCAGCATCAAAGAGTCCCTCTTTGGCTAGTTGTGCGCGCAAGCGCTCCAACTTCTCCAGCAGGTCGCCCAGACCCACGTGGCGAAGTTCAAGAATGTTGAGGCCTAGGTTGCCGTTCTTCTTCCAGAAGTCGACCTTGACTAAGGCAATAACTCGGTCGCCCTGCTTGATGTCGTCGGGCATTTTGGTGCGGGCATTCGACCAGATGGTGAATCCCATCGTGGAGTCTTCAGTCAAATCTTTGAGCTTGCCAAAGATGCCAGAAGAGCGCTGATCCCATTGAGTAATCTCGCCCTCAACCCAGACCAGGCCCAAGCGATCAAGATAGGCCTTGAGCTTCGTGGTGAGGGCAGCAATGGGCCACGGATCTTCCGGGGTCGATGCCTCATCACTCATACCTTCTACGCTAGTCGAGAGTCCGGACAAACCTCACCTTCCGTCACCTACACTTGAAGCTGTGAGCGCAACGAATATTGGTCTGGGCATGCCCCGTGTCCCTCGTCCTAAGAAGACTCTGGTCGAGCTTCCTTCCCCTGGTCCTAAGCGCGTCCTCTTGGCTTCCCCTCGTGGCTACTGCGCCGGTGTTGACCGCGCTGTCATCACGGTGGAGAAGGCCCTCGAATCTTTCGGTGCGCCTGTCTACGTGCGCAAAGAAATCGTTCACAACAAGCACGTAGTGTCCTCACTCGAAGAGGCTGGCGCCATCTTCGTCGACGAAGTCGATGAAGTCCCTGCAGGCTCACACTTAGTTTTCTCTGCACACGGAGTCTCACCTGCGGTGGTTGCCGAGGCAGAAAACCGCAACATGCGGACCATCGATGCCACCTGCCCACTGGTGACCAAAGTTCACCGTGAAGCTGTGCGCTTTGCCCGTGACGACTACGAAATTCTTCTCATTGGACACGAAGGTCACGAAGAGGTCGAAGGAACTGCTGGTGAAGCACCTGACCACGTCACCATCGTGGATGGTCCTCACGCCGTTCCCCACATCGAGGTCAAGGATCCCAACAAGGTTGTCTGGCTTTCACAAACCACGCTCAGCGTGGACGAAACTATGGAGACCGTGCGCTTGCTGCGTGAACGCTTCCCCAATCTGCAAGATCCTCCCAGTGATGACATTTGTTATGCCACACAGAATCGTCAGGTTGCGATCAAAAAGGTTGCTGCTGACTCTGACCTCGTGATTGTGGTGGGCTCGGCTAATTCATCAAACTCTGTTCGACTCGTCGAAGTCGCACTTGAATACGGCGCGAAGGCTTCCTACCGCGTCGACTTTGCCGATGAAATCCAGCAGGAATGGTTTGAGGGCGTCTCTTCCGTCGGAGTCACCAGTGGCGCTTCCGTTCCCGAAGAACTCGTTCAGGACGTACTTGAAGTACTTGCCTCTGCGGGATATAAGGACATCCAGGAAGTGAAGACGGCTGAAGAAGATCTCATCTTCTCTCTGCCGAAAGAATTGCGCCCTAAGCGCGCCAGCTAGTTATTTCCCTGAATTAATCAGGGAATTAATGCCCTCTTGGAACCCGGGGTCCGAGAACAGGGCAATGAAAATGCAGGCTGTCGACAGTGAGTTAGAAATCACTGCACCCACGAGCGGAACCCACCACGAGAACTTCTTTGCCTTCATGCGCTGGCGAGAATTCCAGACCACCAGTGCCAAGACGACAGCCTGAATGGTCACAGCCACCCAGCCCATTTGAATGGCGAAAGAGACATTTTCGAAAGTTCCCAGCTGGAATGCGGGGTTAAGAGTGTTGAGCTCGTCATAGAGCAGGTTCATCGACGCACGTGGGTTGATGTAGTCGGCAAGGCCTGAGAAGACCGAGTAGACGCCGATAAAGATCAAGCCCCAGGTGATGAATCGATCGAAGGCGAGGCTCCGCTCCTTCTTCTCCTCAGGAGTGAGGGGAGTCGGAGCCTGCTTCGAGTCGTCTTTTTTCACAGTTGGCGGGGTCACCTGTGAGACCTTGTCTTCCTTCGGAGGAACAGGGTTGTTCTCAGGTGATTCAGCCATGAAGTGTTTTCTTACTTGCCGGAGTGGCCAGCGGAACCAAGCTGCTGAGTTGACTGAACAACGCGAGCTGCCATGGCAGTCTCAGCGAGCTTGCCCCAGGCGCGTGGGTCATAGATCTTCTTGTTGCCCATTTCGCCATCAACCTTGAGTACGCCGTCGTAGTTGCGGAACATGGTGTCTGCAACTGAGCGAGTGAATGCGTACTGGGTGTCGGTGTCGACGTTCATCTTGATCACACCGTTAGCAACAGCTTCAGCGATCTCAGCATCGGTCGAACCGGAACCACCGTGGAATACGAGGTCGAAAGGCTTAGCTGCAGTGCCGAACTTAGCAGCAACGCCTTCCTGGATTTCCTTGAGGAGTTCGGGGCGAAGCTTGACGTTACCGGGCTTGTAGACACCGTGGACGTTACCGAAGGTCATCGCAGCCATGTAGCGGCCATTCTCGCCGAGGCCGAGGGCCTCAACAGTCTTGATGCCGTCTTCGATCGTGGTGTACAGGCTGTCATTGATGTCGTGAGAGACGCCGTCTTCCTCGCCACCGACAACACCGATCTCAACCTCGAGGATGGCGTTGATGTTCTTGGTCTTTGCCAGCATCATCTGAGCAATCTCAAGGTTCTCAGCCAAAGGAACTGCAGAACCGTCCCACATGTGTGACTGGAAGATGGGGTTACGACCTGCCTTGACCTCTTCTTCGCTGGCAGCGATGAGAGGAAGTACGAAGTCATCGAGAGCGTTCTTGGGGCAGTGGTCGGTGTGCAGAGCAACGGTGATGGGGTAGCTCTTGGCAACTTCGTGTGCGAACTTCGCGAATGCGAGAGCACCGGTTGCGCGGGCCTTGACGGTGTGACCTGCGAAGTAGTCAGCACCACCGGTGGTGACCTGGATAATGCCATCCGAGCCTGCCTCGGTCAGTCCCTGGAGAACAGCGTTGAGCGTCTGTGAGCTCGAAACGTTGAACGCGGGGTATGCAAAGCCCTTGGCCTTTGCCTTGTCGAGCATCTCTGCATACTGTTCCGGGGTTGCGACGGGCATGACATCTCCTAGATTTGTGGCGCGAATAGAAACGGGAAAGCGCACCTCTAGTCTAACCAGCCTGTTTGAAGGCGTGATTCGGGTATGAACGAAACGAATACGCAGTATCACGACTGTCGACTCGGGAGTGACGCGCGTCGACGCCTAGGGTTGAACTGTGACTACAACAAACACCGGAATCCTGAATCTTCACCCCGATCGCAACCTTGGTATGGAGCTGGTGCGCGCCACCGAAGCTGCAGCTATTCGCGCTGTGCCCTTCATTGGCCATGGCGACAAGAACGCAGCTGACAAGGCTGCTGTTGACGCCATGCGCGCATTCCTTGCCACCGTGAACTTTGATGGCGTCATCGTTATCGGTGAGGGAGAGAAGGATGAAGCTCCCATGCTCTTTAACGGTGAGCACGTGGGTAATGGTCGTGGACCTGCCTGTGACATTGCTGTAGACCCCATCGACGGCACCAGCCTGACGGCTGCAGGCCGCCAGAATGCGGTCTCCGTCATTGCAGTTTCCGACCGTGGCTCCATGCTGGATGCCTCTTCCGTGTTCTACATGAACAAGATTGTCACCGGTGCTGCAGGTATTGGTGTAGTCGACATTCGTAAGCCCATCGGTGAAAACATTCGTGCTTTGGCTCAGGCTATGGGCAAGGACGTGGGAGATATCCGCGTGGCAGTTCTTGACCGTCCCCGTCACGAGGGTCTCATTCAGGAAATCCGTGACGCAGGTGCGGGTACTCGTCTTCTTCTTGATGGTGACGTCGCCGGTGGTATCAATGCTGCCCGCTACGAATCACGCATCGACATGTGTGTGGGAATCGGCG
>JBEBAV010000092.1:0-3958 GCA_041158725.1 Actinomycetota bacterium | reverse complement strand
GCAAAGGCTGGTGTTCTCGCTTCTGCACCACTTCCCAAGGGCCTGTTCTAATGCTGTATGCCAAGACAACCCCTGCAGAGAAACGCCGTCTCTTTCGAGAGCGTTTAGCTTCCGGTGAACTGCTTCAGTTTCCCGGTGCGTTCAACCCGCTCTCGGCCAAGCTCATTCAGAGCAAAGGCTTTGATGGGGTGTACATCTCTGGTGCTGTCTTGGCGGCAGACCTCGGTTTGCCGGATATTGGTCTGACTACACTCACTGAGGTTGCTGGCCGCGGCCAGCAAATTGCACGCATGTCAGATCTGCCTGCACTGATTGATGCTGACACTGGTTTTGGGGAACCCCTTAACCTTGCCCGCACCGTGCAAACGCTTGAAGATGCTGGTGTTGCTGGTCTTCACATTGAAGACCAGGTCAACCCCAAGCGTTGTGGTCACCTCGATGGCAAAGCTGTCGTGGACAGTGACACTGCAGTTAAGCGGATCAAGTCCGCCGTTGATGCTCGCCGCGATGAGAACCTTCTCATCATGGCGCGCACAGACATCCGTGCAGCTGAAGGTCTTGACGTGGCCATTGACCGCGCCAAGATGCTTGTGGATGCTGGTGCCGATGCGATCTTCCCTGAAGCCATGAAAGACCTCAGTGAGTTCGAAGCCATGCGTGCAGCGATTGACGTTCCAGTGCTCGCCAACATGACCGAGTTTGGCAAGAGTGAACTCTTCACCAAGCAGCAGTTGGCAGACATTGGCATCAACATCGTGATTTATCCTGTCTCGCTGCTGCGTCTGGCTATGGGTTCTGCTGTTCGCGGTCTTGATTCTTTACACGAAACAGGATCCTTCCAGGCGTCTGTTTCTGAAATGCAAACCCGTGCAGACCTCTACGAAACCCTCGACTACGAGGCCTACAACCACTTTGACTCAGGCATCTTCAACTTTGACCTGAGCACCCACACCAAGCACTAACTTCCACGTCTCAACCCCTGAGGACATGTCATGACTGAACAACCACAGATTTTCAAAGGCCTAGCCGGTGTCGTCGTCGACGCCACAGCTATTTCCAAAGTCAACCCTGAGACCAACTCACTGCTTTACCGCGGATATCCCGTGCAGGAACTTGCTGCCAAAAAGAGCTTTGAAGAGGTCGCCTGGTTGCTCTGGCATGGTGAGCTTCCAACCGCTGCTGAACTGGCTGGGTTCCAGAAGTCTGAGCGTGCCCAGCGTGCACTGGATGCCAACGTGAAGCGTGTCATTGATGAGCTTCCTCTGACTGCCCACCCTATGGATGTTGTTCGCACTGCAGTGAGCGTCATTGGCGCGTCAGATCCAAACACGGATGACTCATCCCCTGAAGGAAATCTCGCCAAGAGCATCACCCTCTTTGCCAAGCTTCCAGCGATTGTGTCGTATGACCAGCGCCGCCGCCGCGGTGAGGGCGTAATTGAACCTCGTGAGGATCTTGACTACTCAGCAAACTTCCTGTGGATGAGCTTTGGTGAGATTCCCGACGATGTTGTGGTTGATGCTTTCCGTGTTTCACTTATTTTGTATGCGGAGCACTCGTTCAATGCCTCGACCTTCACCGCTCGTGTAATTACCTCAACCCTGTCTGACCTTTACTCCGCCGTGACCGGTGCTATTGGAGCACTCAAGGGTCCACTCCACGGTGGTGCCAACGAGGCAGTCCTGCACATCTTCAACGAGATTGGTTTCGGCCCCGATGCCGGTGCACGTTCGGAGGCATGGTTGGAGCAGGCACTTGCAGAAAAACGCAAGATCATGGGCTTTGGTCACCGCGTCTACAAGAAGGGTGACTCCAGGGTTCCCACCATGCGCAAGTCCATGGTGGAACTCATCGAGTACTACAACCGCCCTGATGTTCTTGACCTCTATGAAGGTCTCGAGGCGGCAATGACTGAGCGTAAGGGAATCCTGCCCAACCTGGATTACCCTTCCGGTCCTGCGTATCACCTGATGGGTTTCGACACTCTCACATTCACCCCGATTTTCGTGGCAGCACGAATCACTGGTTGGACTGCTCACATCATGGAGCAGCTCCAAGCAAACGCACTCATCCGTCCGTTGTCGGCCTACAACGGTGTGGATGAGCGTCACCTCTAAATTGTTTACGAGGTCAACAGAAATAGCCTTGCGGGATCGTCTCTCCCGCAAGGCTTTTCTCTTCACGCAGTGGGATAACCTTGAACCATGAGCAATCCTGAAAACTTCCAGAACCCAGCTGACGGCGAACTCGTCTCTGCGCTTTCTGTGGTTGAAGGGCAGCCTCTGGAAACCCGAGCTGAAGGCTACGCAAAGCTCTATGACGACCTGCGTGCTCAGCTTGAAGGCGGCGACATTCCTTCCCGTGACTAGTCAACGTCTCGATGCCGCTCTCGCAGAGCGTGGTTTAGCTCGTTCTCGCACGCATGCGTCAACCCTGATCACTGGAGGCTTTGTTCGCGTTGCCGGAAAAGTGGTGAATAAGCCGTCGACAAAAGTCGAAGAAACCGATGAACTCAGTGTGGATGGTGCTGATCACTACGTTTCTCGAGCCGCGCACAAGCTTCTTGCCGGTTTAGAAGGCTTTGGTATTGATGTGAAAGGCCGTGCTGCCTTTGATGTCGGGGCCAGCACGGGTGGATTCACCCAGGTTCTGCTCGAACGTGGCGCAGAACCAGTCGTCGCTCTAGATGTAGGTCATGGCCAGCTCTCTCCACGTATCCGCTCTGACGAGCGTGTGCTCGTGGTCGAGGGAGTCAACGCTAAGAGCCTTGATCGCAGTCAGCTCTCTGGCTTGGTTAAGCAAGATTTTGTCGCTGATGTTGTTGTGGCAGATCTCTCGTTTATCTCCTTGACTCACGTCATGGCTGCATTGAAAGCCTGTGCAACAGAGACGGCCGACTACATTCTGCTGATCAAGCCACAATTCGAGGTTGGTCGCACGGGTGTCAAAGAAGGCATCGTGACCAACCCTGCGCTGCGCGAAGAAGCTGTGATGTCGGTGCTCTGGTCTGCCTTTGATAACGGACTGGGGGTCTGTGGCATCTTGTCCTCCCCAATCTTGGGCGGTGCAGGAAATCACGAGTATGTTCTCTGGCTCCGCGCAGATAGTGAGTCGAATCCGTCAGAATGGACTCAACAGGTTCACAAACTGACAGGAGCATGACAATGAGCGCAGAAAACCGCTTCATCCTTGTTGTCTCCCACGCTGCTCAGCAGGCCACATTGGAAGCTGCCGTTCAGGTCTGTCTCGAGATTCAAACTCAGGGCGCTATTCCCGTTCTTCGTGAATTAGAAGTTGCAGCAGTGAGAGAACTTGCTCCCGAACTGACCACACTTGTCACTCTCGAAAAAGACCTAGCTGTCTCTCAGGTTGAGTGCGCCATCGTGGTTGGTGGTGATGGCACGATACTTCGTGCGGCTGAACTTCTCCGTGGTGCGTCTGTTCCCATGCTGGGAGTGAATACGGGTCATGTTGGGTTCTTGGCAGAAACCGAACGAGACACCATTCCGCAAACTGTTGCACGAGTACTCGCCAAGGACTACCAAGTTGAAGAACGCTCGACGTTGTCGGTTCGCGTGAAGGTAGCGAACGAGGTTGTCTTTGAAACCTGGGCGCTAAACGAAGCAACTGTTGAGAAGGCAAGTCGTGAGCGCATGCTCGAGGTTGTCATCGAGGTTGATCGTCGGCCCCTCTCCAGCTTTGGCTGCGATGGAGTAGTGATGAGCACTCCAACCGGTTCTACGGCATATAACTTCTCAGCGGGTGGACCTATTGTGTGGCCCACGGTTGATGCGATGGTTCTGGTGCCCATGTCGGCACACGCGTTGTTTGCGCGTCCACTTGTTGTGGGTCCTGAATCTGTGTTTGCTGTCGAAATCATGGAGCGTCGCAGCGGTCACGGTGTGCTGTGGTGCGATGGTCGTCGCACCAGAAACCTGCCTCCTGGTGCACGTGTGAT
>JBEBAV010000091.1:0-3857 GCA_041158725.1 Actinomycetota bacterium | reverse complement strand
CCTGATCGCCTAGAGCTGATCGAGAAAGAGAATGTCGACGCCAGCTTGGTGCTTGTGTTTGATACGGAGCTGGCAGGTCTCAGCCCTCGCGAATTTGTCACACAAATCCTGCTGGGCACACTCCATGCTCAGGCCGTTCTCGTGGGTCATGATTTCCGTTTTGGTGACCACGCAGCAGGTGATGTTGAACTCCTAAAGGAACTGGGTGCCGAGCTTGGTTTCGATGTGATTCTCATTGATGACGTTGCTCCTATAGACGGTGTTCGTGTGTCATCTTCGCTGATTCGTGAACTGATGGCTGAGGGCAACGTTGCAGGTGCTGCACAGTTGCTGGGCAGACTTCCCCGCGTTACTGGGGAAGTAGTTCATGGAAAAAAACGGGGTAGAGAACTCGGCTTTCCCACAGCAAATCTGTCACAGGAAGCTAGCGGTCTCGTTCCCAGCGACGGTGTTTATGCGGGCTGGTTCCTGGATGGTGACCAGCGTTACGCTGCTGCAATCTCAGTGGGAACCAACCCTACTTTTGAGGGTGCCAATAAGCGCACGGTGGAAGCTTTTTTGCTCGATCAAACCCTTGACCTCTATGGCCACCACGTGAGCATAGAGTTCGCTGCTCACATTCGAGGCATGGTCGCCTACACCGGCGTTGAACCTTTGATTGAGCAGATGCATGACGATGTTCGCGTCACCCGAGAGATTCTGGGATTGGGAAAGTAATGACTGAAGAGTTCGACACTAAGAACGACGACCTCGGGGAATCACAAGATGTGGGCGGGGTAAAGGTTGCCGTTGCCCAGTTTGGTCCTGGGCCCAACCCTGCAGAGAACGTGAGCACCATCCAAGCGCTAGTACATGCCGCTTCACACAACGGTGCCCGCTTGATTGTCTTGCCCGAATATTCCTCTGTTCTGGGTGGAAAGCTCGGCGACTGGGTGTTTGAATATGCCGAATCGCTGGATGGACCCTTCGTTGACGCGATGACCGAACTCGCGGACGAGTGCAACATTGCCATCGTCATTGGCATGCTCGAGAAGTCAGATAACCCCGACGATAAGCGCCCCTTCAATACTGCTATCGCGGTGTTGCCAGGCGCGGGCGTCGTGGCGAGATATCGCAAGGTGCACCTCTATGACGCCTTCGACATGTTGGAAAGCGAATGGATGCAGGCGGGCGATCCGGCCGAGGCTCCGCAACTGTTCACTGTGGATGACATCACCGTGGGAATGCAGACCTGCTTTGATCTGCGCTTCCCTGAAACCACTCGCCGTTTGGTAGATGCCGGTGCACACATGGTTGCCCTCATTGCAGAATGGATCTCGGGCCCCAAAAAGGCACATCACTGGGCCGCGCTGACGTCTGCTCGTGCCATCGAGAACACGGTGTATTTGGCTGCAGCTGACCAGATCCCTCCCATCGCGGTGGGAATGTCTCGAGTGATTTCTCCGCTTGGTGAAACCCTCATCGACATGGGTAATCAGATGGGTGTCTCCATCGCCACGGTCAACATCCAGGCCGTCATTGATGCGCGGAAGACAAACCCGTCGCTGGAACTTCGTCGATACAGCGTCGCACCCAAGGAATAATTCGTGCGGGCGCAATGTCAAAGTTGTGGAATGCCTTTACTTACTAAGAAGGCGGGTGACTGTCGTGGCAGCGAAGCAGACGGCAGTAAAAGCGAAAAGTGGTGCGTGCTTTGTTTCGAGAACGGCGCCTTTATTGGTGCCGACTGCACGTGTGAGCAGATGCAGGACATCGTGGACCAAGCGCTCAAGGAACAGGGAAGCAACGCCCTGTTCAGGTGGCTTGCCAAGAAACAGATTCCCACTCTTGAAAGATGGCGCAACTAACCACTCTTCAGGCGTAGTGTGAATGCCATGACCACCCTGAAGAAAAAGTCAGAAGCTGCTGCACTTGTTGCCTCACTGCGTGATGCCTACAACTCTGGCCTGACCGCCAAGCGTCAGTGGCGCATTAATCAGCTCAACGCTCTGCGGCAGCTGGTCGTCGATAACGAGAAGGTTCTCGAATCAGCTCTCTTTTCTGATTTGGGTAAGAGTGCCTCCGAAGCTCAGCTGACCGAAATTGGCATCATTCTGGGGGATATTGATTATGCACTCAAGAACCTCGCTAGTTGGCTCAAGCCTCAGAAGGTGAGCGTTCCCTTGGCTGTGGTTCCGGCTAAGGCGTTTGTGGTGAGTGAACCTGTGGGTGTCGCTTTGATCATTGCGCCCTGGAATTACCCCATGCAGCTGTTGTTAGCTCCGCTCATCGGAGCGATCGCCGCTGGTAATGCGGCATTGCTCAAGCCCAGTGAACTCGCCCCTGCAACCTCAGCTGCGCTGGCCAAACTCATTCCGGTGTATTTGGACTCTCGAGCTATCGCGATAGTCGAGGGTGCTGCAGAAGAAACAGGCTGGCTGCTTGAGCAGCAATATGACCACATTTTCTACACCGGCAATGGTCGCGTTGCGCGCATCGTGATGGAGGCAGCTGCCAAGCACTTGACGCCTGTCTCGCTGGAACTCGGGGGTAAATCTCCGATCTACATCGACGACACAGTCGACCTCGAGGCCGCCGCTCAGCGTATTGCGTGGGCGAAATACCTCAACGCAGGTCAGACTTGTGTGGCCCCGGACTACATCTTGGCCACGGTTAGTGTTCAACACGAGCTCGAGGCACACCTTGTCGCGGCTATCGCAGGATTGTATGGCGCAGACCCTCTGAAGTCTGAAGATTATGGCCGCATTGTCAACGACAATCACTTTGCCCGCCTCAATGCCTATCTCAAGGATGGGCGGGTTGTTGCAGATGGCAAACCTGTTGCCAAGCAGCGTTACATCCCACCGACTGTCTTGGCCGATGTCAAACGCGATGCACCGGTCATGCAGGAAGAAATCTTCGGCCCCATCCTTCCCATGATCACCGTCACCGATCTAGACGACGCAATTGATTTCATCAACTCCAAGTCCAAGCCCCTGGCGTTGTATGTGTTTTCAGAAAACACAGTGGTTCGTCGGGCCTTTACCGAGCGCACCAGCTCCGGAGCTATCGGTTTCAACGTTGCCGTGTTACACCTCAGCGTTCCTGGGCTACCCTTTGGTGGCGTGGGGGAGAGCGGTATTGGTGCGTACCGCGGCAAGCGTTCATTCGACACGTTCAGTCATGAGAAGGCGATCTTGTCCAAGCCTCTGAAGCCTGAAACTTTGTCACTGATCTATCCACCATTCACAGAGTCAAAGAAGAAACTTTTTAAGGGTCTGCTCCGAAAGCTCAGCTAAGGAATTGTCTGAAGCGCCGGACGAGTTCCTTGTTCGTGCCCAAACGAGAGTTCTAGACTCGAACCGACCCACGAAGTCCCCAACACAGCAATGGAGCTGATAACCAGTGTCTGAACAGACCACGCCTTCCACCCGCCCCATCGACACTCTCGGTCTCTCCTCGACCGATCAAGTAGGCAACTTCTCTGGGAACGCGCAGCTACCTATCGCACCCACTGCTACACGCACTGAGACAGATTCCCTCGGAGCAATGCAGGTGCCAGCAGACGCCTATTGGGGTGTTCACACGGCACGTGCCCTAGAAAACTTCCCCATAGCGAAGCGCCCCATTTCGGTATTCCCTGAACTTATCGTTGCTTTGGCCTGTGTGAAGCAAGCTGCTGCCCGAGCGAATGCAGAAATTGGCGTGCTCGATCAGCACAAAGCCGACATCATCGACCGCGTATGCCAAGAAATCATTGACGGCGCGTGGCACGAACAGTTTGTGGTGGGTGTCATTCAAGGTGGTGCAGGAACAAGCACCAACATGAATGCCAACGAAGTCATTGCTAACCGCTGCCTCGAGATTATGGGCCACGC
>JBEBAV010000090.1:0-10368 GCA_041158725.1 Actinomycetota bacterium | reverse complement strand
ACAACATCTGGGCACTCATCATCATTTTTGCCGTGCTGCAGAGTGCATTCGGTACCTACCTTGTCTCCTCGGTTATGTCCGATTTCCCGATGGAATTGCTCGAGGCGGCGCGTATCGATGGAGCTGGTAGCTGGCGTCTACTCAAGGACATTGTGTTCCCGCTGGTTCGCCCAACATTGACTGTTCTGATGGTGTTCTTCTTCATCTGGACGTGGAACGAGTTCCTGTTGCCACTGGTTATGTTGCCCTCTAACGACAGCCAGACAGTGGCATTGTCAATGGGTCTTGCTTCTGGCCAGTACACCAGTGACCCAACCACACAGGCAGCAGCTGCACTGGTCGGTATTCTGCCAACCTTGCTCTTCTTCCTGATCTTCCAGCGCACACTCCTCAAGGGTGTCACGATGGGATCCGTCAAGTAAAACCTCGGGGTTGTGAGGTACTGCAGTGCCTCACAACCCCACCATTTTGCCGCAGAATCGACGCGCGTCGATGAATCGGAAATCTGTTAGAAAACAAAAACCCATAACATCACAGAACCAAACGAAAGTTGAATGACATGTCTGAGTCTGTATTCCTCGCAGGGGATGAGAACTGGTGGCGCCAAGCCGTTGTGTACCAGGTCTACCCACGCTCCTTCAAAGACTCCAACGGCGATGGCCTCGGTGACATCAAGGGCATTACCTCCAAGGTTGATTACCTTGCTGAGCTCGGCGTTGACGCAATCTGGTTGAGCCCTTTCTACCCCTCTGCGCTAGCAGATGGTGGCTATGACGTTGCTGACTACCGTGATGTTGATCCCAAACTGGGAACACTTGCTGACTTCGACGAAATGATTGCTGCGTATCACGCAAAGGGCATTCGTGTATTCGCCGACATTGTTCCCAACCACTCTTCTGACCTCCACGTATGGTTCCAGGAAGCCCTCAAGGCAGAACCAGGATCCCCAGCACGTGATCGCTACATTTTCCGCGACGGTAAGGGCGAGAACGGTGAGCTTCCTCCCAATAACTGGCCTTCGCACTTCGGTCCTTCTGGTTGGTCTCGCACCACGAACGCTGATGGAACCCCCGGCCAGTGGTACCTGCACCTGTTTGCTCCAGAGCAGCCTGACTTCAACTGGGACAACGAAGAAGTCATCGAAGACTTCAAGAAGACTCTTCGTTTCTGGTCTGACCGTGGTGTAGACGGTTTCCGTATCGACGTGGCGCACGCCATGAAGAAGGACATGTCGGAGCCTTACCCTGAGATCAAGAACTACGACATGGAAAACATTCCTCTCGATGGTTCTCACCACCTCTTCGACCGTGATGACGTGATGGAGATCTACAAGGGTTGGCGAGAAATCTTCAACTCCTACAACCCACCCCGCGTAGCGGTGGCTGAAGCATGGGTTCCTGCTCAGCGTCGCCCCCGTTATGCCAGCCCAGAAACTCTCGGTCAGGCATTCAACTTTGACCTGCTCAGTGCATCCTGGTCTGCCAAGAAGTTCAAGAAAACCATCGATTTCAACCTTGGACTTTCAGAGACCTCAGGCTCGTCTTCGACCTGGGTTCTTTCTAACCACGACGTGATTCGTCACGCCACTCGTTACGGTCTTCCCAAGAAGACCAACTATGAGAAGTGGGTGATGACTGATGGTCAGAGCCCAGAACTTGACCGTGAGAAGGGTCAATCACGTGCTCGTGCAGCAACCATGTTGCTGCTTGCCCTTCCTGGCAGCACCTACCTCTACCAGGGTGAAGAGCTGGGGCTCTTTGAAGTTGCTGACCTTCCAGGCCAGGTCCTCCAAGACCCCATCTGGTTGCGCGATGGCATGACTCGCAAGGGTCGTGACGGTTGCCGCGTTCCTTTGCCTTGGGAGAAGACCGGGTCTTCGTTCGGTTTCGGCACAGGTTCTGCCCACTTGCCACAACCGACCTGGTTTGCAGGACACTCGGTTGAGTTCGAAGAAGCACAAGAAGATTCGACTCTGAAGCTGTATCGTTCGGCGCTCAAGTTGCGTAAGCAACTGCTGACCTCGGAAACTCTCGAATGGGTTCCAAGTAAGCGCAAGGTTGTGCACTTCAAGCGTGACAACGGATGGCACAGCATCACAAACTTCGGGAAGAAGCCAGTGGCACTTCCCGCGGGCACGGTTCTACTCACCAGTGCTCCATTGGTGGATGGCAAGCTTCCAGGCAATGCCACCGCATGGATTACCGAATAGGGGTTCCCTCCCTCCGTATGAATGCCCTGCAGTCACGTGGCTGCAGGGCATTTGTATATCTAAACACTCGCCTGTAATCCCGGGGAAAGTCAGTGCTCTCGCGTAACTTTGAGGCATGGCTTCAGGCTCTAATTCGCGTTCCCGCTCGGGGAGTGGGTCACGTTCGCGTACCTCCACCTCGAAGTCAACAAAGTCAACACCCAGTAGTCGCGCTTCCTCGTCAAACGCCGGAAGTAAATACACGGGCATAGCGTGGTTGTGGATGAGTTTGGCTCACCTCACTGGCGGTGCTGCGCGCATGCTTGGCCCTGAAAAGTTTGCCAAGGAAGAGCGTCGTGACGGTGTTCCCTTTACCCTCGTTCTTCTAGCAATTGCCGGAGCAATCACTCAGTGGTTCCTTCCCAACAATGAGATTGCACAGATCATCAATGACTGGACTATCGGCGGTCTGTTTGGTCGAATAGCTTACGGCCTGCCTGTCGTGATGCTTCTGATGGCCATTTGGCTGTTCCGTCACCCCAGCTCGGTCAATGACAATAACCGCATCGGAGTCGGCCTCACCCTCCTGCTCATGGCAGCAGCAGGTTTGGCGCAGGTTTTTGGCGGACAACCTGACCCTTCACAGGGTCCTGCTGCGCTGGCGGATGCTGGTGGTCTGCTTGGCTGGATTTTGGCAGCACCGCTGTCCACAATCATTTCCCCAGTTGGTGCGGTCGTCGTGATGATTGTGCTCATTGCACTGTCTCTTCTCATCATCACCAAAACTCCTCCCAACCGCATAGGGGCTCGATTCCGAGAGCTCTACGAGTACTTGTTTGGTGCTCACAGCGAGACAGATTCGACCCAAACCGGCAAGATAGAGATTCTTGATCTCGACCCCGTCGAGGCCTCCTCACTTCCTTGGTGGCGTCGAAACAGTAGTCGACGTGAGACTGAAGCTGCTTTTGATTCACCCGTCATCACGGATCCTGCGGCAAACGCTGTTGACTTGGCTGCCACGCGAGAGCTGACAGACCTCGACATCATCGAAGAGTTGGCCAACGCTGAAGAAGCAGTTCGCGTCTTCCACACTGGTGAAGTAGTCACCGACGCTTCGGCAGTGGCAGCACAGGATGACGTGTCTACTGCGCCGGTTGCACTCGTTGCTCCAACCGCAGAAGCTGTTGGTGTCGATGAGGCAGTCGTGGTCGCACCACCTGCCCCCAAGGGTCCTGCAGCTGTTTATCGCCTCCCACCAGCAAATGCACTCTCACAGGGCGCTCCTGCAAAGACACGTTCTGCTGCAAATGATGAGGCTGTTCGAGCCATCACAGAAGTTCTCAAGCAGTTTGCGGTTGATGCCACAGTGACTGGATTTAGTCGTGGTCCTACAGTGACCCGTTATGAGATTGAACTCGGACCTGGTGTGAAGGTGGAGCGGGTAACTGCACTGTCCAAGAACCTGTCCTATGCCGTGGCATCGAACGAAGTTCGTATTCTTTCTCCCATCCCTGGCAAGAGCGCAATCGGTATCGAGATTCCGAACACTGACCGCGAGATAGTCACACTCGGCGATGTGCTGCGCTCCAATGCTTCAACCTCAAGTGAACACCCCATGACCATTGGTGTGGGTAAAGACGTCGAGGGTGGCTTCGTTGTCGCCAACTTGGCAAAGATGCCCCACTTGCTTGTGGCAGGTTCAACCGGTTCGGGTAAGTCCAGCTTCGTCAACTCCATGATCACCAGTATCTTGATGCGCTCCACCCCAGCTGAGGTGCGCATGGTTCTGGTTGACCCTAAGCGTGTAGAGCTTGCTCCCTACGCAGGCGTCCCTCACCTGATTACACCCATCATTACTAACCCCAAGAAGGCCGCTGAGGCACTGCAGTGGGTTGTTAAAGAGATGGACATGCGTTACGACGATTTGGCCAGCTTCGGCTTCCGTCACATCGATGACTTCAACCGTGCAGTAGTCAACAACGAAATCACCCTGCCGCCAGACAGCAAGCGTGAACTTCGTCCCTATCCTTATCTCTTGGTCGTTGTGGATGAGCTTGCAGACCTCATGATGGTTGCTCCCCGCGACGTGGAAGACTCCGTAGTTCGTATCACCCAGCTTGCTCGAGCTTCAGGTATCCACCTGGTGCTGGCAACCCAGCGCCCCTCCGTTGACGTTGTGACGGGTCTCATTAAGGCCAACGTTCCTTCACGTCTGGCCTTTGCAGTGACCAGCGTGACTGATTCCCGTGTGATCTTGGACCAGCCAGGTGCTGACAAGCTCATCGGTCAGGGTGATGCTCTATTCCTGCCCATGGGGGCAAACAAGCCCATTCGCGTTCAAGGTGCCTGGGTCTCGGAAGAAGAAATTCACAAGGTTGTCACCCACGTCACTCGTCAAGCACGCCCAGAATACCGACAGGATGTGGCGGCAGCGGCAGAGCGTAAAGAGATTGACGCTGACATTGGCGATGATCTCGATGTGCTGTTGCAGGCTGTTGAGCTTGTGGTCTCGACACAATTTGGTTCGACATCGATGCTTCAGCGCAAGCTCCGTGTGGGCTTTGCGAAGGCAGGGCGCTTGATGGACCTGATGGAAAGCCGCGAAATCGTGGGGCCCTCCGAAGGGTCTAAGGCACGTGATGTTTTGGTCTCTCAGGAGCAGCTTCCTGAAGTTCTGGCCAAGCTCAAGGGTGAAGACGTCGCTCCCGCGGCTTCTGCGCCCGCTGTGAGCATGGTTGCTGACCCCTACGCCAACGATCCTGTGGCTGGGATGAGCGCAGGCCTCGAAGAGGTTGATGGGGAGGAAGGCAGTGAAGACGCCTGGAACCTCACCGGTCGCGACTAGCCTTGAGCTTATGAAGCACGTTCCCAACACCATCACAATCGTCCGGATTTTCTTTGCTCCGGTCTTTATCTGGATGCTGTTGACCGCTGGCCCTGATCTCAACTCCCCACTGCGCTGGTGGGGTGCAGGGTTGTTTGTCTTCGGTATGGCCACGGATGGTATCGATGGCTATCTTGCTCGCAAATACAACGTGGTCAGCGACTTCGGAAAGCTCCTAGATCCCATTGCGGACAAGGTTCTCACCGGCGGCGCGTTAATTACCCTGTCCATCTTGGGTGAGTTGCCCTGGTGGGTGACAGTGCTGATTCTTCTTCGCGAAGTGGGAATCACCATCTTCCGCCTCATGGTGCTCAGTGACCGCGTGATTCCGGCATCTCGTGGTGGAAAGATCAAGACCATCACACAGTTTGTGGCAATCACTTTTGCTTTGCTTCCCATGCAGGCAGTTATTGGAGATTCTGCCAACATCATCAACATTGTTCTGATGTCGGCTGCCACCATCATCACAGTCTGGACGGGTCTCGATTACCTGCTGGACGCCTGGCGTCAGAGCAAGAAACTCTCACAATCAGACGCAGGTCAGTGATTGCTATGCACGGCGAACTCATTGAAAGACTGTCGCAGCGAGGGTTGACGGTTGCGGTTGCAGAATCGTTAACCGGAGGGCTGCTCAGTGCTGCCCTGACGGAGGTTCCCGGCGCATCGGCAGTGATTCGCGGGGGAGTGGTCGCCTATGCCACTGACCTCAAAGCGTCTGTTTTAGGTGTTTCTCCAGACTTATTAGCACGTGTGGGGGCAGTCGACGCAGAGGTTGCACTAGCTATGGCCTCTGGAGTCTCTGCCGAATTGGGTTCGGATATAGGCCTGGCAACGACTGGAGTAGCCGGTCCAGAACCGCAGGATGGAAAAGCTGTAGGAACTGTGTTCATTGCGTGCGTGTGGGGTGACAAGCGCGTTGTTGAAGAGCTTTCGCTTACTGGTACGCGTAATGAGATTCGATCTTTGACTGTTCATGCAGCATTGAGGCTCCTATCTTCTGCGGTTTCATAAATTTCGTGAACTATTTCGGGAATAAATCTGTCGTAACCTAAGTTGACACAAGCAGACTCACATCTGGTTTTCAGGTTTCTGGAGCTAGCATGGGTTATAGATGTAGAGGAACCGTCTAGGTTCACCAGCGTAGGGAGGCACCATGATTCTTGTTCGACAGGAAATCGGCGATGTTCTGCGCGACTACCGCCTGCAGAAAGGTCGCACACTGCGACAGGTTGCAAGCAAGGCCAGCGTGGCACTCGGTTACTTGAGCGAAGTTGAACGTGGTCAAAAGGAAGCAAGCTCAGAGATCCTTGCTGCAGTAGCAGATGCTCTGGACACTCCAATCTCGCAGATTATGCGTGAAGTAGGGGATCGTCTTGCTGTGATTGAAGGTATCGAGCCTATTCGCGCGATTCCCGACACTGTTCCTGACGAGTTCGTCAACGACTTCGCAGCTACTCGCTAGAAGCTTTCGTGCGCCTGAGCGAATTTTGGCGCGCCGTCTCGGATGAGTTCGGTGAGGCATATGGCCGTGTTTTGGTCAATGACTTGGTGCTCTCCGATTTAGGTTCTCTAACCTCTGCAGAGGCTTTGCGTCAGGGAATTCCCGCTCGCTCCGTTTGGCTCGCCTTAGTCAAAGCTGCCGACGTTCCAGAGTCGCGGTGGTATGGCGTGGGTCTTCCGGAGCCCAAAAAGTAATTTTCAACACGCCGACATTTGTTCGAATATGTATTCGAAAACGGCTAGTCTCCTACACATGCACTTGTTTGCTCGTGTTATCCACGGAGGATTACCTCTGGCAGTCAATGTCAGTGGCTTCTCCTACGGTGAAACTCGTCCACATAGGAGCATGCGCCTTGTCGTAAGCGCCCCGCAGCGCCCGTACCGCCTTCACCGGCCGGTCGGTAGCGGAGGAGTAGCACGACAGCCGATAGGCGAATCACCCTCGATAAGTAAAGGAGACGGCCATGGCATCCGCCGCTGACCGCGAAAAAGCACTAGAAACAGCACTAGCCCAAATCGACCGCCAGTTCGGTAAGGGTTCCGTCATGCGCCTGGGAAGCGACGAACGCGCTCCCGTCGAGGTGATTCCGACAGGTTCCATCGCTTTGGATGTTGCCCTCGGTATTGGTGGACTTCCCCGTGGTCGCATCGTTGAGATCTACGGTCCCGAGTCATCCGGTAAGACCACACTGACCCTCCACGCTATTGCCAACGTGCAGAAGCAGGGTGGAATTGCAGCGTTCATTGACGCTGAGCACGCACTTGACCCCGAATACGCCAAGAAGCTAGGTGTAGACATTGACGCCCTTCTGGTTTCACAGCCCGACACGGGTGAGCAGGCTCTGGAAATCGCAGACATGCTTGTCCGCTCCGGCTCGATCGACCTCGTCGTTATTGACTCGGTAGCTGCACTTGTTCCTCGCGCCGAAATCGAAGGTGAAATGGGAGACACCCACGTGGGTCTCCAGGCACGTCTGATGTCGCAGGCTCTGCGCAAGCTGACCGGTGGACTGAACTCCACCAACACCACCATGATCTTCATCAACCAGTTGCGTGAAAAGATCGGTGTCTTCTTCGGAAGCCCCGAAACCACTGCCGGTGGTAAGGCCCTGAAGTTCTACGCCTCCGTTCGTATGGACATCCGTCGAATCGAGACTCTCAAGGACGGTACTGACGCTGTGGGTAACCGTACCCGTGTCAAGGTCGTCAAGAACAAGATGGCTCCTCCTTTCAAGCAGGCAGAGTTCGACATCCTCTACGGAACTGGTATTTCTCGCGAGGGAAGCTTGATTGACTTTGGTGTCGATCACGGCATCGTCAAGAAGTCTGGCGCCTGGTACACCTACGAAGCGGATCAGCTGGGTCAGGGTAAGGAAAACTCTCGTAACTTCCTGATCCAGAACCCTGCCGTTGCTCTCGAGATTGAACAGAAGATTCTGGCCAAGCTTGGTGTTGGAGCCGCAGCTGCAGAAGCTGCTGCTGTGGAAGCTGCCGCAACTGCTGTTGAGGTCGAACCCGACTTCGATGCAGTAGATGAGGTTCGTAAGGGAGCCTGAGCTTCGTGACGAACGTCACTTTCCTCCCCTGGGTTGACCCAGAAAGTACTCCTGCTACTGCCTCGCCTGATCAATCAGGCGAGGCAGTGAAGGAAGCGTCAGAGGTTCCTGCGGGAGTCCATCGACTCAGTCGTGTCATGTTCACCGATGTCGAAGAGGTCCCTGGACAGGATGAAGAAGAATCTGTCGCGGCTTTTGACCTCGATACGTTAGAACAGACACTCCTGCGCAAACTTCACACGCATGACATGTCTGTTCATGAAGTGATGACCTGGTTGCGTTCGAAAGATGCAGCAGAGGGTGATGCCGCAGAACTGGTTGCAAAGTTCGAGCGCCTTAATTACCTCAACGACGAACGTTTGGCACGGGAACTTGTTTCGCGATTGAGCGAACGTAAGGGCAAGAGCAAGAGTGTAATTTCGCGGGAACTAAGACAGCGTGGAATACCTTCGCATGCCGTTGATGCAGCACTAGATGCTATTGACGATGACGATGAGCTCGCTAAAGCCACAGAACTTGCACTTCAACGTGTTCGACAATTCAGCAAACTCGATGATGCCACGGCAGAACGTCGCCTGGTCGGTTTTCTGAGCCGTCGTGGGTATACGGGACAAACTGTCCGCGAGGCGTGCAGAGAGGCCCTCGCGTCGAGGAATTAGGCTAGGTCCGTGCTCAACGACATCCTCAACAGTCCGTATGCAGTGGCGGCCGCCCTCGTGGTGGTCATTGTGTACATCACATGGGGCTATCGCCGCAGAAAGTAGTTCCCGATGTTTGAAACCGAACCTGCTCCAGAGCAAAAGCCTGCCACGCCGTTGACGGAAAAGCAGATTGCTGCCCGGCTCAAGGCGAAAAAAGCAAACACTGTGGCAGTCATTATTTGTGTCAGTTTGTGTGCAGTGCTCGGTGTGATTTCTGCCGTGCTTCCAAGCGGCGTATCAACCCCGTGGATGTTTGCCAGTTATGCGGCTGGATATGTGGGGGTTCTGTGGGCACTGGCAGCCCTGTGGTCACACTTCATGGGACCTAACGCACCGAAATAAACACACGCCATTCAGCGTAAACTTATGGGGTTATGACCAACCCCAGTGAAGCCCCCACCATCATCCCCGCGTCCGACGCGGCACTGGATGAAAACGGGCGTCAGCGCACCTACGAAGTGCGCACATTTGGCTGCCAAATGAACGTTCACGACAGTGAGCGATTGGCGGGAGCTATGGAATCTGCTGGGTATGTGAAGTTTGAATTTGCAGCTGATGCTGAAGCAGATCCTGATCTCAAACGCAGTGCGAGCTCAGCTCAGCCAGATGTGGTTGTCATTAACACCTGTGCTGTTCGTGAGAACGCTGACAACAAGCTTTATGGCAACCTTGGCCATCTTGCTCGGGTCAAAGAAAAGCACAAGGGCATGCAAATTGCAGTTGGTGGCTGCCTTGCTCAAAAAGACCAGGCCATTGTTCTCAAAAAGGCCCCATGGGTTGATGTGGTGTTTGGAACCCACAACATGGGATCTCTACCCGGGCTATTGGAACGTTCGCGCCACAACCACAAGGCTGAATTAGAGATTCTGGAGTCGCTGGAGACGTTCCCCTCTACTCTTCCTACCAAACGTGATTCCACCTACTCTGGATGGGTCTCCATTTCGGTTGGGTGTAACAACACCTGCACTTTCTGTATTGTCCCTAGCTTGCGCGGTAAAGAGCGTGACCGCCGTCCAGGCGAGGTTCTCAACGAGGTGAAGGCTCTCGTTGATCAGGGCGCAATTGAGGTCACTCTGCTGGGCCAGAACGTCAACACTTACGGTGTTGAGTTCGGCGATAAGGGGGCCTTTGCCAAGCTTCTCCGTGCTTGTGGCGAGATTGAAGGCTTGGAGCGGGTCCGATTCACCAGCCCACACCCTGCGGCCTTCACCGATGACGTCATCCAAGCGATGGCTGAGACACCCAACGTTATGCCTCAGCTCCACATGCCACTTCAGTCCGGTTCTGACACGGTGCTCAAGGCAATGCGCCGAAGCTATCGCAGTGAAAAATTCCTAGGAATTTTGAAGCGCGTTCGTGAAGCGATGCCTCACGCCGCCATCAGCACGGACATCATCGTGGGTTTCCCGGGCGAGACAGAAGAAGATTTTGAAGAAACAATGAGAGTGGTTGCTGAGGCCCGCTTTGCCACGGCCTTCACGTTCCAGTACTCCAAGCGTCCGGGCACACCTGCTGCTGAGATGGACAACCAAATCCCTA
>JBEBAV010000089.1:0-4393 GCA_041158725.1 Actinomycetota bacterium | reverse complement strand
TTCAAGGAGAAGTGGGTTCTGGAAAGACACTTGTGGCGCTGCGTGCCATGCTGCAGGTGGCCGACAGTGGCGGCCAGGCAGCATTGCTGGCGCCCACAGAGGTCCTTGCTGCTCAGCATTTGCGCTCGATTACGAACATGTTGGGACCGGATCTCTCGGCGGCTCTCATGCCCACACTCATCACCGGGCAATTACCAGCGGCAGCTAAGCGCCAGGCATTGTTGCGGACAGTGTCTGGCCAAGCACGCATTGTTATTGGCACGCACGCACTCTTGAGCGACAAGGTCGAGTTCTTTGACTTGGGGTTAGTGGTCGTCGATGAGCAGCACCGTTTTGGTGTTGAACAGCGCCAAGCACTGCGAGTGAAGACGGAGCTCACCCCGCACGTCCTCGTTCTTACCGCAACACCGATACCTCGAACTGTGGCCATGACCGTATTTGGCGATCTTGATGTGTCGGTGATTGCTGGGTTGCCTGCAGGTCGTGCGGGAATTACAAGTCATGCCGTGACATTAGCTGAGCATCCCACCTGGATTACACGAGTCTGGGAACGAGTAGAAGAAGAGCTGGTGGCCGGGCGACAAGCATTCGTGGTCTGTCCAGCGATTGATGCTGCTGGTGCTCCGGAAGATGATCTTGATGCACTGGTTGAAGACGAGCCTGAGGGTGATACGGAAGACGTGAAGCCAGAAAAGGCTTCCGTTGAATCTGTTGCCGCATTGATTCGTGAGCACCCGTTATTAGGCAAGCGCAGAATCGCCGAACTTCACGGCCGGATGAGCAGCGAAGACAAAGACAAGGTCATGCAGGCTTTCTCTGCAGGTGACATTGACATCGTTGTTGCCACCACCGTCATTGAGGTCGGCGTGGATGTCCCAAACGCCTCCACCATTGTGGTGATGGATGCCGATCGCTTTGGCGTCTCTCAGCTGCACCAGCTGCGTGGACGTGTCGGCCGAGGGGGAGTGCCAGGGTTGGCCTTGTTCGTCACTCATGCTCAGCCGGGCACCACGGCCTATGAACGAGTCGATGCAGTAGCGAGCACGACCGATGGTTTTGAACTCGCTCGGATTGACCTAGAGCTGCGCAGTGAAGGAAATGTTCTGGGAACAAGCCAGTCTGGTGGACGTTCGTCACTGCGCTTGCTCCGTGCTGCTCGTGACGGTGACATCATCCTGGAAGCTCGTGATGCGGCAGCAGAAATATTGGCTGCAGATCCTGGCTTTATGAGGCATCCGGTCTTGGCAGATGCCATTTCGCGTCGACTCAGTGAAAGCGAACGCGATTTCTTGGACAAAAACTAGCAATTTGCCTGCCCATACCCTGCATTGATGCGTAGGGTGGAAGCATGCGCAGGATCGCCGTAGTCCCTGGTTCGTTTGACCCGATCACCCTCGGTCACATGGATGTCATCGCTCGAGCAACGAAACTCTTCGATGAAATCCACGTCGTTGTGGTGCATAACCCGGATAAGCATGCGCTGCTCCCGATTGCTCAGCGCGTCACCCTCATTGAGGAAGCTATCGAAGAGGCAGGCCTCAGCGACAACGTTGTCGTTGCATCGTGGAGCATGGGTCTGCTGGTGGACTACTGCTCTGATGTGGGTGCCACTGTCCTCATTAAGGGAATTCGTACCCAGCTGGATATTTCTTATGAAACCCCGATGGCCATGGTGAACCGTAACCTCGCCGGTATGGAGACCATCTTCCTCATGCCAGAGCCTGGACACTCCTACGTTTCCAGTTCGCTTGTGCGCCAGGTGGCATCCCTAGGGGGAGATGTTCGTCCCTACGTTCCCCACGTGGTGGCGCAGTATCTGCAAGGCGCCTAATACGCTGTATCTATGGCTGAAAAATCACGCTGGTCGCTAGGCGCCAAGCTCAAAGGGCTGTTTGCGCGCGGAGCAGAGTCTGATGAGCCAACAGAGGACTTCTTCGATGACGTTCCCTCTCTGCCTCGCAACGAAGAGGTTGAGCGTGAGCAGGTAGTTGTTTCTGAACCTGTTGCCGAAAAGCCACAGCCAGAGAAGAAGCCAAAGGCTGAAAAAGTCGCGGCACCTGTTGTTGAAACAAAGCCAGAACCAGCTCCTGTTGCCGAGCAGATAGTTGAACCAGAGCCAGAACTAGCTCCTGAACCTGCGGTTGAAGTCATTCCCGAGGTTATCGCTGAGGTTGTCCCAGAACCCGAGACCATCCCTGAACCCGTTCAGGAAGAAGTTATTGAAGAAGTAGCACCTGCTCCCAAGGTTGAGAAGGCAAAGCCTGCGGCCAAGGTGTCTCGCAAGGTCACTATCGACGAAACCACCTGGGAGGAGCTTGAAGAAACACTCCTTGCCGCTGACTTCGGGCCAGATATCACCGAAGAACTCATTGAGGTCATGCGGGCAAATGTGGCCAAGTTTGGCACCAATGATCCTGATGATTTCGTGCGTTTATTGCGTGAAGCGATTGAAGACCGCTTGAACAAGTTCGACACCACTCTCAAGCTGAGTGAGCGTCCTGCTGTGATTCTTGTTGTCGGCGTCAATGGTGTGGGCAAGACCACCACTATTGGCAAGGTTGCCAAATATATTGCTAACGCAGGCAAGAGCGTAGTTGTGGGGGCTGCAGACACGTTCCGTGCCGCTGCCGTTGATCAACTAGCTACCTGGGCAGAGCGTGCTGGTGTGGACGTTGTGCGTCCCCAGATGGAAGGCCAAGATCCTTCTGCTGTTGCCTACCAAACCATTGAATGGGCTATCAACAAGGGCACTGAGATTGTCATCATCGACACTGCTGGTCGTCTCCAGACCAAGAGTGGTCTGATGGATGAGCTTTCCAAGATTCGCCGTGTCATTGAAAAGCAGGCACCTATTTCTGAAGTTCTCCTTGTACTTGATGCAACCACAGGCCAGAACGGTTTGTCTCAGGCAGAAGCTTTCCTCGAGCACGCCGGGGTCACTGGTTTAGTGTTGACCAAGCTCGATGGCTCAGCCAAGGGTGGGTTTGTGCTGGCTGTTCAGGAACGCACTGGTATTCCGGTGAAGCTCGTGGGTAATGGTGAAGGCATCAATGACTTGATGGGCTTTACGCCACACGCCTTCGCAGCCCAGCTCGTTGGCTAGGCTAGAGGGGTTATGGCAACCTTCGGCACACTCTCCACGCGTCTTACTGAGTCCCTCAAAAACCTCCGCGGCAAGGGAAAGCTTTCCCCCGCAGATGTAGACGGCACACTCCGTGAGATTCGTCGCGCCATGCTGGACGCTGACGTCTCACTGAACGTTGTGAAGAAGTTCACCAACGATGTTCGTGAACGTGCCCTCAGTGATGAGGTCAACAAAGCATTGAATCCTGCTCAGCAGGTCGTTCAGATTGTGAATGAAGAGCTTGTTGCCATTCTCGGTGGAGCTCAGCGTCGCCTCGAGTTTGCCAAGAAGCCACCAACCATCATCATGCTTGCTGGATTGCAGGGTGCGGGTAAGACGACTCTTGCCGGCAAGCTGGCAAAATACCTGGCCAAGGACAAGCACACCCCACTTCTGGTGGCCTGTGACCTGCAGCGCCCCAACGCTGTTCAGCAGCTTGAGGTTGTGGGTAAGAACGCTGGTGTGGCTGTCTACTCACCCGAGCCAGGAAATGGCGTCGGGGACCCCGTCAAGGTCGCCAAGGATTCCATCAAGTTCGCCACCGATAAGCAATATGACGTGGTCGTCATTGACACCGCCGGTCGCTTGGGAGTTGATGCTGAGCTGATGAAGCAGGCTGCGGATATCCGCAAGGCCACCAACCCTGACGAAGTTCTCTTTGTTATTGATGCGATGATCGGTCAAGACGCTGTTGCCACAGCACAAGCCTTCCAAGAGGGTGTGGACTTCACTGGCGTGGTCCTGACCAAGCTTGATGGTGACGCCCGCGGTGGTGCTGCACTGTCCGTCGTGTCTGAAACCGAACGCCCCATCATGTTTGCGTCGACCGGGGAAAACCTCGACGACTTCGAGCCCTTCTACCCAGACCGTATGGCCAGCCGCATCCTCGACCTCGGCGACATCCTCACCCTGATCGAGCAGGCCCAGGAAGCCTTCGACGAGAAGGAAGCAGCCCAACTTCAAGAGAAGTTCGCTACAGACTCCTTCACCCTTGAAGACTTCCTCAAGCAGATGCAGCAGCTGAAAAACATGGGCTCCATGAAGAAGATGCTGGGCATGCTTCCAGGTGCAGGCGCTATGAAGGAACAGCTGGACAATTTCGACGAGAAAGAACTCGTCCGCACCGAAGCCATCATTCAGTCCATGACCAAAGCCGAGCGTCAGAACACCAAACTGCTCAACGGTTCACGCCGTCTGCGTATCGCCAAGGGTTCGGGAATGACCGTCACCGACGTGAACGCACTGGTCAACCGCTTTGAACAAGCAGCC
>JBEBAV010000088.1:0-4721 GCA_041158725.1 Actinomycetota bacterium | reverse complement strand
ACGGGGTGAAGAATCATTGTTTGTGGGTCTGTGTGCCATTATTCGAGCATTCCACATCTGAAAGGTGAGCGCGTGCGCTTCTATCTCGCATCAACCTCCCCCGCACGTCTGGCGACGCTGCGCAGTGCAGGTATTGAACCTGTCGTGGTGCCCAGCGAGGTGGATGAAGACGCTGCAGTGGCAGCAGCCGAAGCAGCTGCCGGCGGCGCCCTTGCTCCCGCTGAGATGGTGCAACTGTTAGCTCAGGCCAAAGCCGAAGCCATTCTGGATTCCTCAATTGATGGCATTGTTCTCGGTGGCGACTCTGCCTTTGTTCTCGATGGTGTGACCTATGGCAAACCCCACACCCCTGAGGTGGCATTGGAGCGTTGGCAGAAACAGCGCGGTCGCACCGGTCAGCTGTTCTCGGGTCACTGGATGATTGACCACCGTGGTGGTCAGCTCAATGCCGCCATTGGTGAGGTGACGGTTGCCGACGTGGCCTTCTCTTCGGACATCTCTGATGCCGAGCTTAAGGCCTACATTTCCTCGGGTGAACCCCTCAAAGTCGCTGGTGCGTTCACCATTGATTCCCTCGGTGCTGCATTTATTAATCGCATTGAGGGAGACCCCTCGACCGTGGTCGGGGTCTCCGTTCCTGCCCTGCGCCGGATGGCCGGTAACTTAGGCGTGTTCTGGCCAGATCTCTGGAATAAGTAGGGCGTTGTAGGCATCGTCTACGACTCGCGGACTTTTTTGTCGAGGATGCCCAACAAGTGAGGCCATTGGCTTACTAGGCTGGGGATTATGTCCCGCATTACAAAGGTCCTCATTGCGAACCGTGGCGAGATTGCCGTTCGCATCATTCGTGCAGCTCGTGACTACGGAATTGGTTCTGTAGCTGTCTACGCAGATCAAGACATCAATGCCTTGCACGCCAAGCTCGCCGATGAGGCATATGCCTTGAATGGCACCACGAGTGCAGAGACCTACCTCGTCATTGACAAGCTCCTTGCGGTTGCCCGCAAGTCCGGCGCGAACGCAGTTCACCCCGGATATGGCTTCTTGGCTGAGAACGCAGACTTCGCCCGCAAGGTGCAAGAAGCGGGACTGATCTGGATTGGCCCCAGCCCCGAAGCTATCGAACAGCTTGGCGACAAGGTGTCTGCCCGTCACGTGGCAGAGAAGGTGGGCGCACCACTTGCCCCCGGAACTATCAACCCGGTATCTGGTGCTGAAGAGGTTCTTGAGTTCGTCGACATTCACGGCCTTCCTGTTGCAATCAAGGCAGCTTTCGGTGGTGGTGGTCGCGGCCTGAAGGTTGCCCGTAACCGTGAAGAAGTTGCTGAACTGTTTGAGTCAGCAACTCGTGAAGCTATTGCAGCGTTTGGCCGCGGTGAGTGCTTCGTGGAGAAGTATTTGGACGAGCCGCGTCACGTCGAGACCCAGTGCCTTGCTGACGCTCACGGAAACGTTGTTGTTGTCTCCACTCGTGACTGCTCACTGCAGCGTCGTCACCAGAAGCTCGTCGAAGAAGCTCCTGCTCCCTTCCTCACCGACGCACAGACTGCTGAGCTGTATCGCGCATCCAAGGCCATCCTCAAAGAGGTTGGTTATCTCGGTGCTGGAACCTGTGAGTTCTTGATTGGTAAGGACGGAACCGTGTCCTTCCTCGAGGTGAACACTCGTCTCCAGGTCGAGCACCCCGTTTCTGAAGAAGTCACTGGGATTGACCTTGTTCGCGAGCAGTTCCGTATCGCTGAAGGCGGCGTGCTGGATTACCCAGACCCCGTTGTCACCGGCCACTCGTTCGAATTCCGCATCAACGGTGAAGACGGTGGACGTAACTTCCTCCCTGCTCCCGGACCTGTTCACGTATTCCGTGCACCCGGCGGTCCTGGTGTTCGTGTTGACTCTGGTGTTGCAGCGGGCGATGTCATCTCTGGATCTTTCGACTCTCTGCTGGCCAAGCTGATTGTGACCGGCGCAACCCGTGAAGAAGCTCTCGAGCGTTCACGTCGTGCCCTCGATGAGTTTGAGGTTGCCGGTCTTCCCACCGTGCTTCCCTTCCACCGCAAGATTGTGCGCGATCCTGCGTTTGCCCCTGAAGGTGACAAGCCTTTCTCGGTTTACACTCGCTGGATTGAGACCGAATTCGTCAACGACATTGAACCCTGGAGTGGCGAGGCAGAGGAGACTCCTTCTCTGGCAAAGCGTCAGCACGTCACCATCGAGGTGGACGACCGTCGCATCGAAGTCTCACTGCCAGCGAAGTTGTTGCGTGCAAACTCTGCTGACCTGGCAACCCAAGGACCAGCTCCGGTGCGCAAGGTTGCTTCTCACACCGTCGGTGGCGCTGGTGGCGCAACCGTCAAGGCCCCCATGCAGGCCACCGTGGTGAAGATTGCTGTTGAAGAGGGACAGAAGGTCGTCAAGGGCGATCTGATTCTGGTTCTCGAAGCCATGAAGATGGAACAGCCTGTCGAAGCTCATAAGGATGGCATCATCTCCGGCATCAATGCTGAGGTTGGTCAGACAGTGTCTAACGGTCACGTTCTACTCAACATCGACGACGTCGAATAAGTTTCACCAACATAGAAGGAAGGCCCGCTGAGTTTCAGCGGGCCTTCCTCTTGTTCTGTTCGAGATTTATTTGTGCTCCACGGCGTGCAATGCACGGGCAGCATCCACGATGCTTCCTGAGATGGAGGGGTAAATCGCAAAGCTCTTGGCTACGTCATCCACAGTGAGACGGTGCTCCACTGCTAATGCAATCGGGAAGATGAGTTCGGAAGCACGAGGTGCTACCACTACTCCACCAATGACCGTGCGCGAGGTTGTCGTGGTGATGAGCTTGACGAAACCGTCACGAATACCCTGCATCTTGGCGCGAGGGTTGGAGGTGAGGGGAAGTTTGTAGACCGTTCCGCGAATGATGCCTGACTCGATCTCGGCCTGGCTCCATCCGACAGAGGCAACCTCGGGCTGGGTGAAGATGTTCGCAGCGACATTGCGCTCATCGAAGGGGGTGACTGCGTCACCGAGTGCGTGGAATGCTGCGGTGCGTCCCTGCATCATGGCGACAGATGCCAGAGGCAATGCAGCGGAGCAGTCGCCCACGCCATAAATGTTGGGCACGGACGAGCGTGCAACACGGTTGACCACGATGCGGCCAGCGCTATCGAGTTCCACACCTGCATCTTCAAGGCCTAGACCTGCGGTGTTGGGAATAGAACCAACAGCAATCAGACAGTGGCTTCCTTCGACAGTCTTGCCATCGGCCAGAGTGACCTTCACACCAGTTTCGGTACGCTCGACCTTCTCCATGCGAGCTTTCGACATGAGGGTCATGCCGCGGCGAATGAAGACTTCTTCCAGAACTGCGGCAGCATCAGCATCTTCCCCGGGGAGAACGGTGTCACGGCTGGAAACCAGGGTCACTTTGGAACCAAGGGAGCTATAGGCGGAAGCAAACTCGGCGCCGGTCACACCCGAACCGACCACGATCATGTGCTCGGGAAGTTCGGTGAGGTTATAGAGCTGGGTCCAGGTCAGAATGCGTTCGCCATCAGGCTTGGCGGTGTCCAGAACACGAGGGCTTGCACCGACGGAGACAATGATGGTGTCTGCTTCAATACGGTCAAAATCTGTTCCACCAGGACCGGTGGAAGCTATCACGGCGTGATCGCCGTCAAGACGACCGTGGCCGGGGATGAACTTCACGCCAGCCTTCTTGAGGGTCTTCTGCATGTCTTCAGAAGTGTCGTGAGCAAGCCCAAGCAGACGCTTGTTCACGGTGGCGAGGTTAATGGACACCTCTGGCTTGCGTGCCTTGTTATCTTCCCCCTTGACGGAGTATTGAACACCGAGCTCTTCGGAACGCTCCAAAGTCGAGGTGAACTCAGCGGTGGCAATGAGAGTCTTTGAAGGAACCACGTCGGTGAGCACGGCTGAGCCACCAATGCCCGATCGTTCAATCAGGGTTACTTCGGCTCCGAGCTGGGCTGCTGCCAGTGCTGCTTCGTAGCCACCAGGGCCACCCCCCAAAATTGCAATGCGTTGCTTGCGGTCAAACTCAAAAGCCATGTCCTTATTCTGGCACTTCGAGAGCAATAGGCTTGCCCTATGTCGAACGCTGGTGAGTGGGGTTTCAACCCACTGGAAGACCCCTCCCAAGATCCTGCCGAAATTGCGAAGCAGGCAGCCTTCGAGATTGCCGTGGCAACAGGCATTGGACACCACGATGTGGCACTGACTCTCGGTTCCGGCTGGGGCGCGGTGGTTGACCTGATTGGCAAGACGACGGAAGAAATTCCTGCGGAAGAAATTACCGGTTTCAGTGCTTCAGGAATCCCTGGCCACCTAGGAACGATTCGCAGTGTGATCTTGCCGAATAACAAAAGGCTTCTCGTTATCGGGGCACGCACTCACCTCTACGAAGGTCGGGGAGCATCCAGTTTTGTCCGCCGTGTCGTGCACAGCGTGCGCACCGCGGCTGCTGCCGGGGCGAAGACGATGGTGCTCACTCACGGCGCTGGCGGTATTCGACCTGCCTGGCAGCCGGGAACACCTGTCCTGATCAAAGACCATCTCAACCTGACGGGAATAACCCCCATCGAGGGTGCGACATTCATCGACATGACGAATGTTTACACTCCAGCTCTGCGGGAACTCGCCAAGAGCGTGGACCCCTCCCTGTCAGAGGGCGTCCTGGCACAAATGCCAGGACCGCAGTATGAAAC
>JBEBAV010000087.1:0-8712 GCA_041158725.1 Actinomycetota bacterium | reverse complement strand
AAAACGGACTCAGACATGTCATTCAACTTTCGTTTGGTTCTGTGATGCTACGTGAAGTTTCTTTCCAACAGATTTCATGTTCGTCGACGCGCGTCGAGAACGAAGAAAAGAGTTGGGTTGTGAGGGATATCTCACCCTCACAACCCCCAGATATTACTTAACCGAACCCATCGTGACACCCTTGAGGAGTGTGCGCTGGAAGATCAGGAAGAACAGCAGCGTTGGCAAGATACCTACGAGAGCTGCAGCAGCCTGAGTAGTGGGGTCGCTGGTGTACTGACCGGAGGCCAGTCCCATGGAGAGAGCCACAGTTTGACTGTCATTTGAAGGCAACATAACCAGCGGCAAGAGGAACTCGTTCCACGTCCAGATGAAGAAGAACACCATCAAAACTGTCAGGGTAGGACGAACCAAGGGGAACACAATGTCCTTGAGCAAACGCCAGCTACCGGCGCCATCAATGCGTGCGGCTTCCAAGAGTTCCATGGGGAAGTCTGACATCACCGAGGACACGAGATAGGTTCCAAATGCACTCTGCAAGACAGCAAAGATGATGATCAGAGCCCAAATGTTGTCATAAAGACCTACCATCTTCGCCATGCGAAGAAGGGGGTACATCAGTGCTTCACCAGGAATGGTGAATGCAACGAGGAATAGACCCAGAATCCAGAAGCGACCCTTTACCCGACCAATTCCGATGGCATAAGCGGTGAAGAAGCTGAGGGTCACACCAAGAATTGCTACCCAGAAGCTGATTTGGAATGAGTTCCACAGCTTCAGGGTGAAGTCGGCCTTCTCCCAAAAGTTGAGAATACCTTCGAAGCTAATCTCACTTGGAAGCGTCAGAGGTCCAGTTGTGGTGTATTCCTCGGGCGTCTTTACCGAGTTCACGAAGGCAAGATACAGAGGTGAAATCCACGCAAGTGCGCTAGCGAGCATGAATGCAACAACGAGCCAGGATACAGGGGTGCGCTTGTTGAAGCCGCCCTTACCCTTCTTGCTGACTTTCTGTGCCTTGCGAGAGTCGGGGTTGAGGGTGTTTTCAACCATGATTGCGGTGCTCATCGGTTTTCCCCCTGCTTGTTCTGGTAACGGAAGATAATCAGCGACATGACGATCAACAGCAGGGCAAGAACGGTAGAAATTGCGGCACCGTAGCCAACCTTGCTGGTCTGAATGAAGTTGAAGTACGAGTAGTAGGCAGGAACAGTTGTTGCTGTACCAGGACCACCTTGGGTCATGACATAGACCGGAGCGAACACCTTCAGAGCAGCAACTGTAGTGGTGAGAAGAACTACAGCAATTTCAGGTGCGAGCTGGTTGAGTGTGATGATGCGGAAACGCTGGAACCATGAAGCGCCATCAATTGCTGCTGCCTCGTGAACAGACTGGTCAGCACGTGCAAGACCGGACATGAAGATCACGATGGTGTAACCAACCTGGATCCAAATCAAGACGATCGTCACAGAGAACATCGCCCAGTTGGCATCTCCGAGCCAGTTTTGTGCCCACTCAGGGTGACCCCAGTCAGTCAATACCTTGTTGACGATACCTGTCTGTGATGACAACATCCAGGTCCAGAGCAGACCAGCGATGGGAATCGGAATGATCTGCGGAAGAAAGAATCCCGCACGAGCAGCTGCAGATGTGGGGTTTCCAAAACGTGGCGAAATATAGTCAAACAAAGCGGAGGCAATGATCAAACCCAAAGCTGTGGGGACGATTGCCATCGCAAAAATAAAGACAACGGAGTGAAGGAAGGACTGCCAGAAGGTCTCATCAACCATGAGCTTGGCGTAGTTGTCGAAGCCGATCCACTTGGGAGCCCCGAGGCCGTTCCACTTCGTGAAGGACAAGTAGATGTTCCATACGAAGGAGACGATCACGACGATGGTGAAGGCAATCAAGCCAGGGACCATATAGGGCCAGTACACACCGTTAGTGATTTTGGACTTCTTGGGGGCTTTGCCCGAAGTAAGTGCAGTCATGGTGACCTCGTTGTCAGATATTTCGGAGGTGAAAAATTGAGGGGGAAGGTATTTCCCCAGTGTCTCAAGAGACTAGTGAAGCTTGAAAGAGCCTGCAAGAAAGAGAAATCCGGTGCGATGCCGCGGACGACACCGCACCGGATTCTTGCCTTTCAGTGTGGTGAGGCTAAAGCCTCATCAGTGACTGGTTATGGCTTGTTCTCTTCGTAGTACGAACCGATTGCCTCGCGGTACTCAGCAGGAGTGGTGTTACCTGCTACGAGGTCGATTACGGCAGCCTTCAGGATGTCGTAGTAACCGGATACGGGCCAGTCAGGGTAGAAACCAAGACCGTTGTCAGCTACGAGCTGCTGGAACAGAGGCAGGGTGATTGCAGTAGTTGCGTTGTCACCGAGCTCAGTTGCGAGCAGTGGCAGACCACCGTTGTTAGCCATGGTGTTCTGTGCCTTGGGCTGGAGAGTCAGGTTGATGAACTCAGCAGCAAGGTCAGGGTTCTTGCCCTTTGCAGGGATAACCCAGATGTTACCTGCAGAACCGGTCGATACAGCGTTTCCTGGGTTGAGGATCTTGCCCCAGGTGAACTTAGCTGCACCAGCAACGGTTCCATCAAGCCAGGTACCACCAGGCATGAATGGAGAGGTACCGCTGGTGAATGCTGCGACTGCGTCGTCAGCGGTTGCACCAGAAGCGCTCGATGCAATGTAACCCTTCTGGGTCCAGCTCTGGATCTGCTCAGAAGCCTGAGTGAATGCTGCGTCGTTGAAGTCAACTTCACCGTCGAAGAACTGGTAAGCGTTTACCCAGTCGTTGTCAGCCTTGTTCAGGGTCAGGTTGTATGCGAGGTGCACGAGCATGTAGTCAGCTGCTGCGATGGGGGTGATGCCTGCAGCAACGAGCTTTGCGAATGCAGCTTCGAGGTCAGCCTGGGTCTTCAGAGCAGTTGCGTCGATACCGTTAGCGGTCAGAACGTCTGCGTTGTAGAACCAACCAACGTACTCACCGTAGGTAGGTACACCGTAGAGGTCACCGTTACCCATGAGGCCGTCAGTGTAGCGTCCAACCTGCTGTGCGGATGCGGGGAGGAGGTCGGTCCAGCCGTACTCAGCTGCGTAGTCTTCGAGGTTGGTCAGCAGACCAGCCTGGGAAGCTGCACCAGCGGTACCGTTACCCTTGTTCCACTCGGAGAGGTCAGGAGCCTTGTCGGAGTCAAGAATGGAGTTACCCGACTTCTCGATCTGCTCCCAAGTCTTGAACTCGAAGTTGACGGTTACGTCAGGGTGTGCAGCCTTGAACTCGTCGAGAGCCTCGGTCCATGCGATGTACTGAGCGGTGTCTTCGCCCGAGTACCACCAGACGGTGAACGTCTTGCTGCTGTCGCCACCTGCGGCACAACCCGAGAGGGTGCCGAGGGTAAGCGCACCTGCAGCAACTGCTGCGGCTACGCGGAGTCCGCGCTTGCTTGCCTTCATAAGTGATTTACCTTTCTCAGTGGTGACCAATTTGGCCACGCAACTTCTTTGGTGCTTCCAGGTTGACGCGCATCGTCGACGCGCGTCGATAGAGAGAAATCTATCCAAAAAATTACGGGTCTGTCTACCCCAGAAACGCGGTTTGTTATTTTCGTAACCGAATCGTGATTCTTTGGGGTATTTGTTTCCTTACCCGCGTAATTCCGGGGCAGGACCGGTACTACCCCGATCAAAGAATTGAGGCTGTGTGAGGTTTTGAAGCACAGACTTTTTATCGCCATTGAGACGGGCAATGAGGTATTGAACAGCCATTCGACCAAGTTCAGGTCCGTCTACGTTAATTGTTGATTGTGCTGGCACCGTCATGTTTGCGGCTTCATCAGAGAGACCAAAACTGAGTACTGACAAATCGTGGGGAATTCTCATTCCCCTAGCCCCGGCGACCTCTAATGCACCAATGAATGCGGGTTCATTGAAACCGATGATTGCTGTCAGGTTGGGAACCTCTGTTAGAAGCTCTTCAAAAGCAGTTCGGCCAGAACGAATAGTGGGTCGTGCGTGCTTGATTGTGAGAGAAACCCCAGAGCGTGCTGCTGTTTCGATCAGCGGACCCTCAGTGCGAACAACAGGACCATAACCAGCCTCAACCAATTCATCTCTCATCGAGATGACCCCCACATTGGTATGTCCGAGATCCGCTAAGTGGTGGATTGCCATAGGCCCCCACTGAGAGAAGTCAGCGTCGACGTAGGTCAGATCCTGAGCATCATCGGTGCGACCGATCAAACAGAACGGGGTTCCACTTTCACGAAGGACAGCTACACGTGGGTCCTGTGAACGGACCTCCATGAGCAGAACACCCTCCACCAAGCCCTGGGCAACGATTTTCCGGAGAGAGGCAGTGTCCTCAACAGCGTTTGGCCACAGCAACAACTGATAACCATCTTCTGCGGCAGCTGCAGTAGCTGCTTCGACATACTCAAAGTCCGTCTCACCAAAACCGCGCTCCCCCACAGGAAACAACAGAGCAAGCAAACCTGACTTCTTGCTGGCCAAAGCCTGAGCCATAGCGTTGGGAACATAGCCCAGGGTCTTCATGGCTTCTTCGATGCGCTCCCGCGTGTCATCGCTAATGGGCCTCACCCCGGTGAGCGCATAGCTCACAGTGCTTTCAGAAACACCAGCCATCCGCGCGACATCTGCGCGAGTGGCTTGCTTGGGCTTCTTCATTGAGGGCACATACGTAGCCTAAACGACATCATCGACACGCGTCGACTACTTATTCGACGAAATACTTATGCTTCGATAACCAGTGGAATGATCATGGGGCGTCGACGGTAGCTCTTCGAAACCCATTGACCCACGGTGCGTCGGATGACCTGCTGAAGGGAATGCGTGTCACGAACGCCGTTGTGAGCAGCCTCCTGCAATGCCTTGGCAATTGCAGGTTTGATCTCATCAAAGACTGCGTCGTCTTCAGCGAAGCCCTTCGCGTGAATCTCAGGACCGACGATGATCTTGCCCGTTGCAGGATCGACCACGACGATGATGGAGATGAACCCTTCTTCGGCAAGGATGCGTCGATCCTTAAGATCATTGTCAGTGATTTCGCCCACACTCGAGCCATCCACATAGACATAGCCAATATCAAGCTGACCAACCACGCGAGCAATACCGCCCTTGAGGTCAATCACTGTTCCGTCCTCACCCAGGATGGTGCGGTGTGCATCAACACCGGAGTCGATAGCCAGGTTGGCGTTGGCAACCAGGTGGCGATATTCACCATGCACGGGGAACACGTTCTTGGGCTGAAGGATGTTGTAGCAGTAGAGCAACTCCCCCGCTGCTGCGTGGCCAGAGACGTGGACCTTCGCATTGCCTTTGTGCACGACCTTGGCACCGAGCTTGGTCAAACCATCAATGACACGGAAGACAGCGTTCTCATTTCCGGGAATAAGGCTCGACGCCAGGATGACAGTGTCGCCAGGGCCCACCTCAATTTGGTGTTCGAGGTTAGCCATGCGCGCCAGAACAGCCATGGGCTCACCCTGTGAGCCAGTGGACATGTACACCAAACGGTCGTCGGGAAGCTCAGCCGCCTTCTTGGCATCAATGATGGTTCCCTCAGGAACCTCGAGATAACCCATCTCGGCGGCAATACCCATGTTGCGCACCATCGAGCGGCCCATGAGCACCACATGACGGTTGTTTGCTACGGCTGCGTCAATGACCTGCTGCACGCGGTGAACGTGAGACGAAAAGCTCGCCACAATCACGCGACGCTTGGAGCGGTGAATCACACTCTCCAGAACTGGACCAATGTCACGCTCGAGAGGCGTGAAGCCAGGAACATCGGCGTTGGTGGAATCAGGTAGGAACAAGTCCACGCCCTCTTCACCGAGGCGTGCGAAAGCACGCAGGTCGGTGAGACGCCCGTCCAGAGGGAGCTGGTCCATCTTGAAGTCACCCGTGTGGAGAACAAGTCCTGCTTCAGAACGAATAGCAACCGCAAGCGCGTCAGGGATGGAGTGGTTCACTGCAACGAACTCGAGTTCGTAGGGTCCGAACTGTTCCTTATCCCCCTCTTTCACCTGCAGTGTGTAGGGCTGGATGCGGTGCTCCTTGAGCTTGGCTTCGATGAGAGCCAAAGTGAGGCCAGAACCCACGAGGGGAATGTCGTTCTTCAAACGCAGAAGATACGGAACAGCACCAATGTGGTCTTCGTGACCGTGTGTGAGCACAATTGCCAAAACATCATCCATGCGATCACGGATGTAGCTGAAGTCAGGAAGGATCAGGTCCACACCTGGCTGGGTCTCTTCGGGAAAGAGAACACCACAGTCCACGACAAGCAGCTTTCCGTTGAGTTCATAGACGGTCATGTTGCGACCGATCTCCCCCACTCCTCCGAGGGGGACGACACGCAGCGTTCCGTTTTCTAGCGCAGGTGGATCAAAGAGTTCGTTAGGCATATTCCTCTTACGAGCAGGAGCTTTTCAGCCCTATTGACGCCCGAGCGGTTGCACTGGCGAGTGTGGTACTACCTGGTAGTACCGGCGATTTTGGGCAATGCTCCGCCAGCGGCGGCATTGCGGTCGGGGCGGAAGTTGGAGAAATCAACGCCCGCGACTGAACCAACGAGAGCAATCTCGTCTTCAATCTTGGCTGCTTCCCACTCTTCTGGTCCGACGAGGGGCAAACGAACACGTGGGCTACTGATTTGGCCAAGTCCGTGCAGAACGTACTTTGCGGCAACAGTTCCGGGAACGTGGGTCATGATGGCGCGAACCAGAGGCTCAAGAGCTTTGTGTTCAGCGGTTGCGGCTTTCAGGTCTCCGCGGTTTACTGCATCGACCATGGCGCGGTAGGGAGCAGGAGCGACGTTGGCGGTCACACCGATAAGTCCCGATGCACCAATTGCCATATGAGGAAGAACGTTGGCGTCATCACCTGAGAAGTAGAGCAGGTCTGTCTGGTTGAGCACACGGCTCACTTCGCTGAAGTCGCCCTTAGCGTCCTTCACCGCAACGATGTTGGGGTGTTTGGCCAAACGCAGAATGGTTTCATACTGCACCTGGATTCCTGCACGACCGGGGATGTCGTAGATGATGAAGGGCAAATCAGTCGCATCTGCAACCATGCGGAAGTGAGTGAGAACACCAGCCTGGGTTGGCTTGTTGTAATAAGGAGTGACAGCCATGATGCCGTCAGCACCTGCTTGAGCGCTCTTCTTGGCCAGCTCAATTGCGTGAGCGGTTTCATTAGAAGGACCACCCATGATGACCTTGGCGCGGTTACCTGCAACCTTCTTACCCACCTCAACGAGCTTGACTTTCTCATCGTCAGTCAGGGTCGAAGTTTCACCCGTGGTTCCGGTCACAACGATGCCATCAGCACCGTTGGACACAACGTGGTCAATGTGTTTTTCGACGTCGTTCCAGTCCACTTCACCGTCAGCGGTAAATGGAGTTACGAGCGCGACAAGTACTTGTCCGAAAGGGTTTTCTGCGTTGGCCACAGATTAAGCGTATCTAAGAGGCGCGATTACGGCGAAACGCGGCCGTGCTCGTTGAACGCTGCGTAGGTCAACGGCATGAGTTTGGCCCACTCGTCTTCCATCTTCTCGGCAACCATTTCAATCTCGCGCTGAGGGAAAGAAGGAAAGTGAGTGCCCTCACGCTTTGTACGCAAAGAGAGGAAGTTCATCAGCGAGCGCGCGTTCATGGTGACATACATCGAGGAGTAGGTTGCCACGGGAAGAACACCACGAGCGACCTCACGCGCAATACCTGCTTCAAGCATGCGCTCGTACTCTTCATAAGCCACTGTCACTGCTCGCTTAGTTGCTTCCTGAGTGAGAGCTGTCTGTTCTGGGGTTCCAGGGACGAAGTCATAGGCGCCAGGCTTACCCACCTGAATGAGGTTTCGGTCAGCTGCTGGAACGTAGAAAACCGGGTTGAGTTCACGGTAACGCGCAGACTCTTCGTTGTAGGAGGCGATGCGGTGACGCATAAACTCACGGAAAACGAAGATAGGTGCCTGCACGTAGAAGGTCATCGAGTTGTGCTCAAAAGGTGAACCGTGGCGGTCACGCATCAGGTAGTTGATCAGCCCCTTATCGCGCTTCTCATCTTCAGCACGAGACTCAGGAGTGTGCAGGGACTCTTCAAGAGTCTGTTCACCCTGGGTCGACACACGTGCAGCAAAGAGCACATCGGAGTCGTGGGCGCTTGAGCGCACCAATTCAACAGTTACATCTGAACGAAATTCAATCTCAGCCACAGCTAAAACTTTACCTGTCGTCACGTAACGTCATACTCGGCACGGCGGGGTTGAAGAGAAATAGTCTGTAATCACCATGGACCTTTCACTTATCCTTTTGCTGCTGGGCGGACTCGTTGTGGTGTCCACCGCTTTGGGGTTCTTCATCAAGGCAGCTGAAGGTCGTGTGAAGAAACAGGATGGCCTCACTCGTATTGATCCCACCTCACTGGGATTAGGCGTTGAGTTCGGCAAAATCGGAACGCTGCTCCAGTTCAGTTCTGAGTTTTGCACCAAGTGCCCTGGCACCAGGAAGTATCTCGAGCTGGTTGCTGCAGAACACCCCGGGGTGAAGCACGTGGATATAGACCTGACTAACCGTCAAGATCTGGCACAGAAGTTCAACATCTTGCAAACCCCCACAACCTTTATCCTCGATGACAGTGGCGCCATTGCCGCTCGCATCGGGGGATCCCCACGACCCGAAGCAGTTA
>JBEBAV010000086.1:0-5751 GCA_041158725.1 Actinomycetota bacterium | reverse complement strand
CCTTCCTTACCTGTGGACTCAGCGATGAGCTGCTCTGCCCAGTCGGGGAAGCCGACCAGGTGAGTTCCGTCAGTTACAAGACCCAACTTGTTTTTGAGGGGAGAGGTTCCTGCAATGGCTGCACCCAAGATCAGGCCTGGGTTTTCTGGCTGGTCAACAGCGAGGTCAATAGAGATTGCTTCTGCTTCGTTGAGCAGCTCAGCAATGTCTACACCAGCAAGACCTGAAGGGACCAGACCAAATGCGGTGAGTGCTGAGAAGCGGCCACCCACGTTGGGGTCTGCGTTGAAGACGCGGTATCCGGCTTCACGAGCAGACTTGTCCAGGGGAGAACCGGGGTCCGTGACGATAATGATGCGCTCGAGTGGGTCGATGCCCACCGCAGCAAAAGCTGCTTCATAGATGCGCTTTTGGCTGTCAGTCTCGACTGTTCCACCAGACTTGCTGGAGATGACTACAGCAGTGGTCTCGAGGCGGTCGGTGATTGCCGCTTTAATCTGACCAGGCTCTGTTGAGTCCAGGACAGTCAGATCAGCCTGCATGGTCGCTGTAATGACCTCAGGTGCAAGGGAGGAGCCACCCATGCCACCAAGGACAATGTGGTTCACACCTTGAGCGCGGAGCTCATCACGCAGAGCTTCAATCTCCGCAACCAGGGGGCGTGAGATGGAAACGGATTCAACCCAACCCAGACGAATCGCAGATTCTGCTTCTGCTTCCTTGCCCCAGAGTGCAGGGTCCTGAGCAGTGATGCTGGAGGCAACTAGGTCAGCTACCAGCTGAGGAACGTGCTTCTCAACTGCTGCTTCAGCAGCTCCTGATACTTTGATGCGGAATGACATTTATGCTCCAGCCAAAGCGGTGTTGACGGTCTCGAGGAGTTCGCCCCACGAGATGATGAACTTGGACACGCCCTCAGATTCGAGGAGGTTAGTGACGTCCTCGAAGTCGACACCAACTGCAGCCAATGCAGCAAAGACTTCCTTGGAACCTGCGTAGTTGGGTGTGATGGTGTCGCCGGTGACCACACCGTGGTCGTAGGTGGCATCCAGCGTCTTTTCGGGCATGGTGTTCACAATGCCAGCAGCAACCAGCTCGGTGACATAAAGAGTGTCAGGGAGTGCAGGGTCCTTCACGCCAGTGGATGCCCAGAGAGGACGCTGCACGTTAGCACCGTTAGCCAGCAGCGCAGCTGCACGCTCGGTGTCGAACATGTTCTCGAATAGTTCATATGCCAGACGTGCGTTTGCCAGACCAGCCTTGGACTTGAGAGCAAGAGCCTCAGGGGTGCCAATGGCGTTGAGGCGGTTGTCAACTTCAGAATCCACCCGAGAGACGAAGAACGATCCCACAGAGTGAATCTGGGAAAGATCATGGCCGTTGGCCTGAGCTTTTTCAAGGCCTGCCAGGTACGCGTTGATGACTGACTCGTAGCGCTCGAGCGAGAAGATGAGGGTCACGTTGACGGAAATACCCGCACCAATCACTTCAGTGATGGCGTCTAGGCCTGCAAGGGTTGCAGGAATCTTGATCAAAGCGTTGGGCTTGTTCACCTTTGCCCACAGACGCTTTGCTTCTTCCACAGTGCCAGGAGCATCGTGAGCAAGTGTGGGGGAAACTTCGATGGAGACACGTCCATCAACGCCCTGGGTTGCGTCGAAAACGCCACGGAAGATGTCGCAGGCATCTGCAACGTCATCGGTGGTGATGTCGAACACGGCAGCCTCAGCGTCTGCACCCGCAGCTGCGAGCTTCTTGACCTGTGCTGCATAGCTCTCACCGTTGGTGAGTGCGCCAGCGAAGATGGTGGGGTTAGTGGTCACACCCACAACATTCTTTTCGGCAATGAGTGCCTGAAGGTTGCCAGAGGTGATGCGCTCACGGGAGAGATCATCGAGCCAGATGCTGACGCCGGCTGCGGACAGTTGTGCGGTGGGGGTGTTCGACATGAACGTTGATTCTCCTGTGAGTTGGGGGAGCGGATCAGGTGTTGGTGATCTATGTGAAGTTGTAACGCGGGGCCAGGGAAGTTATTCCTGACCCCGCGTGGAGTATTACTGGGCAGCCAGTGTTTCTTTTGCAGCTGCGACTGCGGCATCAGTGGTGATGCCGAACTTGGTGAACAAGGTCTTGTAGTCAGCAGATGCACCGAAGTGTTCAATCGAGACACTGCGACCGGTTGAACCGACGATCTTGTCCCAGGTCAGTGACAGTCCAGCTTCGATGGAGACACGAGCTGTGATCGAGGAAGGAAGAACGCTTTCCTGGTAAGACTCGGGCTGCTCATAGAACCACTCGAGGCAAGGAACGGAAACCACGCGAGCGTGGATGCCTTCGGCAGCGAGCTGCTCACGTGCTGCAACAGCGAGCTGAACTTCAGAACCCGTTGCGATAAAGATCACATCAGGCTTGCCGTTTGCTGCGTCCACGAGGATGTAAGCACCCTTAGCGGTTTCACGGGCGTGGGCGAAGGTGTCGCCGGTAGCAGCGCCCTCTCCACGAGTGAAGACGGGAATGTTCTGACGTGTCAGCGCAATACCTGCAGGTCCGTTACGACGCTCCAGAATGGTCTTCCAGGCGTAGGCAACCTCGTTCGCGTCGGCAGGGCGCACAACATCCAGCTCAGGAATCGCACGCAGGGTTGCGAGCTGCTCAATGGGCTGGTGAGTGGGTCCATCTTCACCGAGTGCGACGGAGTCGTGGGTCCAGACGAAGATCGAAGGCACCTTCATCAGGGCAGCCAGACGCACAGCGGGGCGCATGTAGTCGCTGAAGATGAGGAAGGTTCCACCGTATGCACGAGTCTTACCGTGCAGGGCAATACCGTTGAGGATCGCACCCATGGCGTGTTCGCGGATACCAAAGTGGAGCACTCGACCGTAGTTGTCGCCGGTCCACTCGTGAGTTGACCACTGGGCAGGAACGAAGGACTTCTGTCCCTCCAGGGTGGTGTTGTTGGACTCTGCGAGGTCTGCAGAACCGCCCCAGAGCTCAGGGATGACAGCACCCAGTGCGTTGAGCACCTTGCCGGAAGCTGCACGGGTTGACACCTCGGTGCCACCTTCGAAGACGGGAAGTGCTGCTTCAACGCCCTCAGGAAGCTTTCCAGCCTCAAGACGATCCAGCAGCATCTTGTTCTCTGGGTTAGCAGCCGCCCATGCATCAAAGCTCTTCTGCCACTGGGCACGCTCAGCTGCACCCTTGGCAACAGCCTTGCGGGTGTGCTCGATGACCTCGTCAGCTACCTGGAAGCTCTGCTCAGGATCGAAGCCGAGAACTTCCTTGAGTCCCTTGAGCTCGTCAGCACCAAGAGCAGAACCGTGAATCTTTCCGGTGTTCTGCTTTTTAGGGCTAGGCCACCCAATGATGGTCTTGAGAATGATGAGAGAAGGCTTGTCGGTTACTGCCTGAGCAGCCTCGATAGCGTCGTTGAGGGCGGCTACGTCCTCGACATAGACACCGGTCTTCTTCCAGTCCACGGTCTGGACATGCCAGTCGTAGGACTCGTAGCGCTTGGCTACGTCCTCGGTGAAGGCAATGGTGGTGTCATCTTCGATCGAGATCTGGTTCGAGTCATAGATCGCGATGAGGTTACCCAGCTGCTGGTGACCTGCAAGTGAGGAAGCCTCAGCAGTAACACCTTCTTGAAGATCACCGTCGCCGGCAATGACATAGACAAAGTGATCGAAGGGGCTCGTCCCAGCTTCTGCGTTGGGGTCAAACAGGCCGCGCTCGAAACGTGAGGCATAAGCAAAACCAACAGCAGATGCCAGACCCTGTCCGAGAGGACCGGTGGTGATTTCCACACCCTTGGTGTGGCCATATTCGGGGTGTCCGGGGGTCAGTGATCCCCAGGTGCGCAGTGCCTTGAGGTCGTCCAGTTCGAGACCGTAACCGTTCAAGTACAACTGGACGTACTGAGTCAGTGACGAGTGACCGACAGAAAGAATGAAGCGGTCGCGACCAATCCACTGGTCATCCAGTGGGTCGCGACGCATGACCTTGTTCCACAGCAGGTAGGCAGCAGGAGCGAGGCTCATTGCCGTTCCAGGGTGGCCGTTACCTACCTTCTCAACTGCGTCTGCGGCGAGTACACGCGCGGTGTCAACTGCTTTGTTATCGAGATCGGACCAGTCGAGCTGCGCCATGTGAATATCGGCCTTCCGTTTTTCCGTGGGGAGGTGAGGGAGAAAAAATTACGATGGCCGGAAATTGCAGCCATGCACGCCAAATAAAGGCTCCTCTAAGTATAGGCAGTTACGGGCTTACGCCGTCGGGGAACGTGCCATATGTCGAAGCTTTACCTCCCGTAGACTTGAGGCTCTCGCGCACTCGTCTACAGAGGACTTATGAACGCTTCCGAATCTGGCACCACAACTGTGTCTAAGGTCGGTTTTAAGCGCAAAGCTGCCGCGTATGTTTCCTTGACCAAGCCTCGAGTGATGGAACTGTTACTCGCAGTCACTGTTCCCACCATGTTCTTGGCTCAAGAAGGTATCCCAAACCTCTGGCTTGTTCTGGTTGTGTTGGCCGGTGGCATGATGAGCGCGGGCTCCGCGGGAACTTTCAACTGTTACATCGACCGCGATATTGACCGCCTGATGAACCGCACTAAGGGGCGTCCACTGGTTACCGGTGAGATCTCTGACCGTGAGGCCATTGCGTTTGCGTGGATCTTGGCCGTTGTTTCGACCGCATGGTTCTTGCTCTTCACCAATGTGTTGGCCGCGTCACTGTCTGTTTCTGCAATTGCGTTCTACGTGATCATTTACTCGCTGGTGTTGAAGCGCCGCACACCACAGAACATCGTGTGGGGTGGAGCAGCCGGTGGATTTCCCGTACTTATCGGCTGGGCTGCAGTTACTGGTTCCTTGACATGGACACCCTTCGTGCTGTTCTTGATTATTTTCCTGTGGACGCCACCGCACTACTGGCCACTGTCGTGGCGTTACCGCGAGGACTACAAGAACGCCAAGGTGCCCATGCTGACCGTGGTTCGCGGTCGTGTCACCGTAGGCCTGCAGATTGTGCTCTACGCCTGGGCAACTGTGGCTGCAACGCTGCTGTTGGTTCCCATCGGGCACATGGGGTGGACCTACACAGCTATTGCCCTGATTGCGGGAATCTGGTTCCTGGTGGAAAGCCACCTGTTGTATGCACGAGCACTACGCGAAGAAGACCCCAAGCCAATGCGCTTGTTCCACTTCTCCAATGGCTATCTCTCGGTGATCTTCCTCGCCGTAGCCATTGATGCACTGCTGCCGTTCTAAAGCAGACAGCCCCTAGCGCACAAGGTGAAGTGGTGAACTAAGCCTTCTGGCGCAGGTTCAACAAAACGTTGGTCACAGCGGCACTGACCAAGCATGCCAGCAACATATGAATGCCTACCAGGATTTCTGGAAGGCCCATACGGGATTGGGCGATACCGACCATAATCTGCACTGCATTGAGTGCCAACAGTGTGATGACGGCATTGCGAAGCACCTTCAACTGGGAGCGGATTGCACCGATCAACACCAGAACCGAAGCCCCCAGCGCAATGTATGCGGGGTAGGAGTGAATGTGTTGCAGAAGCTCACTATCTAGACCATTGCGAGGGGCTTCGGCATCCCCAGCGTGGGGCCCAGACCCAGTAGTCAGAATTCCTACACAAATCGTGATGAATTGGAATGAAGCCATAATCCACGCCACAGTGATGGTCCACCCGTTTGCCACGCACTTCCAGGGACCGTTGCCACGGTAAACGTTGAA